>DATEOX010000203.1:0-6959 GCA_035273585.1 Thermoanaerobaculia bacterium | reverse complement strand
GTTCTGCTCGACGAGCAGGATGCTGACGCCCGCCTCGGTGTTCACGGTGCGAAGGATGCGGAAGATGTCCTGGACGATCAGGGGCGCGAGGCCGAGCGACGGCTCGTCGAGCAGCATCAGCCGCGGCCGCAGCATAAGCGCCCGGCTCACCGCCAGCATCTGCTGCTCGCCGCCGGAGAGCGTGCCGGCGTTCTGCTTCATCCGCTCCTTCAGTACGGGGAAGAGGGTGAAGATGCGCTCGTACTCCGACTGCTGCACCTTGTCCCGGCGAAGGTAGGCGCCGAGCTCCAGGTTGTCCGCCACCGAGAGGTTGGCGAAGATGCCACGCCCTTCGGGGACGTGCGAGATGCCCATCTTCGTGATCACGTGCGGCTTGACGCCGGTGATCGGCGCGCCGTTGAACTTCACGTCGCCGCGGCGCGGCTTGAGCAGCCCCGAGATGGTGCGCAGCGTCGTCGTCTTCCCCGCGCCGTTCGCGCCGATGAGGGTGACGATCTCCCCCTTCTCCACGTCGAGACCGATGCCGTGCAGGGCGGCGATCGCGCCGTAGCCCACTTCCAGGTCGTGGACGGAGAGCAGGCTCATATCTGGGCCTCCTCCACCGGCTCGCCGAGGTAAGCCTCGACGACTACCGGGTCCTGGCGGATCGCCTCCGGGCTGCCCTGGGCGATGGTCTTGCCGAAGTTCAGCACGACGATCCGCTCGCAGATGCCCATCACCAGCTCCATGTTGTGCTCGATGAGCAGGATGGCGATGTCGAAGCGGTCGCGCACGTCGTGGATGGTCTGCATCAGGTCGCGCGTCTCGCGGTCGTTGAGGCCCGCGGCCGGCTCGTCCAGGAGGAGCAGCTTCGGCCGGGCGGCGAGCGCGCGGGCGATCTCCAGCCGGCGCTGGTCGCCGTACGGGAGATTCTTCGCGTAGTAGTCGGCGCGGCTGCGCAGGCCGAAGATGTCCAGCAGGTTGAGCGCGTCCCGTTCCGCGACGTCCTCCGCCTGGTGAAAGCGGTTCGTGTGCAGCACGGCCGAGGTGCCGGAGTACTTGTAGTGGATGTGACCGCCGATCTTCACGTTCTCCAGGACGGTCAGCTCCTTGAAGAGGCGGATGTTCTGGAACGTGCGGGCCAGCCCGAGCGAGGTGATCTCGTACGGCTTGAGGTCCTTCGTCGACACGCCGCCGGCCAGGATCTCCCCCTCGGTCGGCTTGTAGACGCCGGTGAGCATGTTGAAGATGGTCGTCTTGCCGGCGCCGTTCGGGCCGATCAGGCCGATCAGCTCGTGCGGCTGGATGGTCAGGTTGAAGTCAGAGACGGCGGTCAGACCGCCGAAGCGGATCGTGACGTTCCGCGCCTCGAGCAGCGCGGCATTCGCTTTCGGTTGCGCGTTCATTGGATGGGAGGCGACGCCTCCTCTTCGTCCACGTCGGCCGCGTCCTTGACCGGCGCGTCCTTCCGTTTGCGCAGCACTTCCCACAGCTCGCGCCGCCCCAAAAGCCCCTGCGGGCGGGTGAGCATCAGCACGATGAGCATGAAGGAGTAGATGACCATCCGCGGGTCCTTGCCGCCCGGGATGTAGTCCTTCACGCTCCGCAGTCCCTCGGGGAGGAAGGTCAGGATGATGGCCGCCACGATCGAGCCGGAGATCGAGCCGAGGCCGCCCAGAACGACCATGACGATGACGTCGAAGGACTTGATGAAGGTGAACATCGTCGGGTTCAGATACGCCGGCGTGTAGTGGGCGAAGAGCCCACCCGCGGCGCCGGCCAGGAACGAGCCGATGATGAAGGCCTTGACCTTGTACCGCGTGGTATCGACACCCATCGCCTCGGCGGCGATCTCGTCCTCGCGGATGGCCAGGAAGGCGCGGCCCACGGAGGAGTTCACCATGCGCATGGAGATCAGCACCGTGAGGCCGGCGAAGAAGAAGACCCAGAAGAAGTTGCTCCAGGGCGGGATGCCGGACAGCCCGCGCGCGGCGCCGATCTTCTCCACGTTGAGGATGATCACGCGGATGATCTCGCCGAAGCCGAGGGTGACGATGGCCAGGTAGTCGCCGCGCAGCCGGAGCGACGGCAGGCCGACGACATAGCCGGCGATCGCCGCCAGCGTGCCGCCGAGGAGCACGGCCACGAGCAGCAATCCGTTCTGCGCGATCCAGTGCTGCGTCGAGCCTTCCGGCATTTTGTCCACCCACGGCCCGAAGTAGTAGAGGGTGAGAAACGCCGCAAAGTACGCCCCGATGGCCATGAACCCGGCATGCCCGAGCGAGAACTGCCCCGCGTGGCCGTTGATGATGTTCAGCGACACGGCGAGCGTGATGTTGATCCCCATGATGACCAGGATGCGGTTGTAGTACGCGATGCCGGTGATGGGGATGGCGGTGAGGCCGTACGAGAGGCCGATGAGGATGGCGACGGCGACGGCCATGTACAGGAGGTCGCGGATCCACCAGGGGAGGCGGTTCATCGCGCGGTCGGCCTCTCGGATTGAGGATTGAGGATTGAGGATTGAGGATTGCGCGGAGCGGCCGTGCAGCGCAGCCCATCCTCAATCCTCAATCCTTCATCCTCAATCCGCTTCATACCTTCTCCGCTTGGTACTTCCCGAACAGCCCCGAGGGGCGGAAGAGGAGGATGACGATCAAGATGACGAAGGCGATGGCGTCGCGGTAGTTGGAGAACTGGCTGCCGCCGACGAAGGCTTCGATGATGCCGATGAGCAGGCCGCCCACGACGGCGCCCGGCACGTTGCCGATGCCGCCCAGGACGGCCGACACGAACGCCTTGAGGCCGGGCATGACGCCCATCAGCGGGTCAATCTTCGGATAGGCCAGGCCGTAGAGGATGCCGGCCACCGCGGCCAGGACCGAGCCGATGACGAAGGTGGTCGAGATCACGCGGTCCGTCGGGATGCCCATCAGCGACGCGGTCTCGAAGTTGTACGAGACGGCGCGCATGGCCCGGCCGAACTTCGTGCCGTACACGATGTACTGCAGCAGGGCCATGAACGCCAGGGCCACGACGAGAACGATCACCTGGTAGTTCGTGGTGGTGATGCCGCCAAAGTTGATGAGGTGCTTGTCGACGAGGGTCGGGAAGAACTTCGGGTCGGGGCCGAAGACGAACTGCCCGCCGTACTCGAGGAGGAACGAGACGCCGATGGCGGTGATCAGCGAGGCGATGCGCGGCGCGTTGCGCAAGGGGCGGTAGGCGATCCGCTCGTTGAGGAAGCCGAACACGCCGCAGGCGATCATGGCGAAGAGGAGGATGATCGCGGCCATGACCCACGACGGCTCCGGCGCGCCTGCCTGGTGGGTGAACTTCGCGTACCAGCGCGCGCCGTAAAAGCCCATGAACGAGCCGAGCATGAACACGTCGCCATGGGCGAAGTTGATCAGCTTCAGGATGCCGTAGACCATCGTGTAGCCCAGCGCGATCAGGGCGTAAATGGCGCCAGCGGCAATGCCGTTCAGGAGGTTCTGCAGGATCGTCTGCATGCGGAAGGTCCGGCGAAAACTACTCGCCGGACCCAAAGTTGTAAAGACAAATGTGGTTGCGCTAGCGCGTTCCGGTGGTGGCCGTCGCCGCCGTGCCGGTGGCGGTCGCCGCGGTGGCCGGCGCCGGGCCGGCCTGCTCCCCTTCGGGCAGGATGGTCGCCTTCAGGGCGAGGTCGCCGTTGTGCACCTCGACGATGACGATCTTCTTGCCGATCGGGTTGCGGTCCGGCCCGAGGTTGATGACGCCAGTGACGCCGGGGAAGCCCTTCGTCGACGCGATGGCGTCGCGAAGCGCGGGCTCGGCCGTGCCGCCGGCGCGCTTCATGGCGTCGACGAGCATCTTCGCGCCGTCGTAGCCGAGGGCTGCGAGCGAGTCGGGCGTCTGGCCGAAGCGGTCCTTGTACTTCTGCACGAACGTGCGGACCGCGGGATCGGGATCGAGCGCGTAGTAGTGGTTGGTGTAGAAGCAGCCCTCCAGGGCCTTGCCGCCGATCTCGATCAGCTTCGGCGATTCCCAGCCGTCGCCGCCCGCGAGCGGAACGGTGATGCCGAGGTCGCGCGCCTGCTGGGCGATCTGGCCGGCGTCGTTGTAGTAGCCGGGGACGTAGATGACCTGCGGGTTGGTGGCCTTGATGGAGGTCAGGCCGCCGCGGAAGTCGCTGTCGCCCTTGGCGTAACTGGCCTCGCCGACGATCTTGCCGCCGAGAGAGGTGTACGTGGCCTTGAACGCGTCGCCGAGGCCGCGCGAGTAGTCGCTGCGGACGTCGGTGAGGATCGCGGCGCGGGTGAGCTTGAGGTCCTGGACCAGGTAGCGGGCCATGACCGGGCCCTGGTAGGTGTCGATGAAGCACATCCGGAAGATGTAGTCGCCCTTCTGGGTCACCGAGGGGTTGGTCGACGAGGGGGTGATCATCGGCACCTTGTTGGACTGGCAGATGGGGGCCGCGGCGAGGGAGTTGGATGAGGCCACCTCGCCCAGGACGGCCACGACGCCGTTCTGGGAGATCAGCTTGGTCACGGCGTTCGCCGCTTCCTCCGCCTTCGACTGGTCATCCTCGGTGATGACCTTGATCTTCTTGCCGCCTACGCCGCCCGTGCCGTTGATCTCGTCGACCGCCATCATGATGCCGTTGTGGGTCGACTGCCCGAACGTCGCCTCGGTGCCGGTCAGCGAGCCGTACTCGCCGACGAGGATCTCGCCGCCGTTGCTGCCGCTGCCGCCGGTGCCGCTCGCCCCCGGCTCCTTCGGCGGACAGCCGGTGAGCACGAGCGAGGCCGCGGCAAGGATGATGAGCCACTGTTTCTTCATAGGACTCCTCTCACGAAATGGTCATGCATTCTAGCAGGCGGGTGCATGGGTCGCGCCCGGTTGGGGCGAACGGCGGCTGGGGCGGGGTGAGCGTGCAACAGCCAGGGAACACCGCGCACGGCCCGGAATCATTGCCCAACGCCGGGGGAAAGTTGCCCAACGCCGAGGAACCGTTGCCCATCGACGGGGAACCATTGCCTATCGCCGCGGAACCGTTGCACATCGACGGGGAACGAGGGCACATCGTCGGGGAACTACGGCACATCGCCGAGAACGCTGGCAAATCGTCGGGGAACGATTTCACATCGAATGTTGCGCGTCCGGCCGTGCCGACTAGTTCCTGCGCGTGACCAGGAT
This sequence comes from Thermoanaerobaculia bacterium, assembly GCA_035273585.1. Classification (GTDB taxonomy): domain Bacteria; phylum Acidobacteriota; class Thermoanaerobaculia; order Gp7-AA8; family Gp7-AA8; genus JAFAVZ01. Next base: position 1,802 of record DATEOX010000203.1, on the reverse strand, counting down.
GTCGTCGACGAAGAACGTCGCCCGGTGCTCGAAGCCGACCCAGAAGCGGATGGCGCCGAACTGGCGGGCCGCCCCCGTGAACGGCGGCTGGATGGTCACCGTGGTGCTCCCCGTGCCACCGCTCAGGAGCTCGACGGCCGCCGTCGCCCCCGTGTTCGTGATCGTGAGCACGACGGACAGGAGGAACGCCTGGTCGCGCGGGAAGGAGCCGAAGCGCAATGTGCCGTCGTCCACCCGCACGTTCCCCTCCGGCATGAAATCGAGGTGGAAGAAGTCCGCGACGCCGTTCACCGCCTCGAACTGGACGGTCACCACACCCGCGCCGCTCGGAATGAAGAGCCGCGTCAGGAGGCCGTACCGTCCGGGGCCGGCGGTCGTGCAATTCGCCAGGAGCTCCGTCTCTCTGGACGGCGAGGCCGGGTGGCTGATGCGCACCCATCTCTGGTCCGCAAAGTGCTCGTCCGGCGCCGCGACGACGACGACTTCGCCGTCACCCCGGTTCACGCGCACGGTGCCGACGCTCTGCGTGGAGGCGGGCGGCGCGCCCACCGCGTCCGCGTTGAAGTTCGCATTCAGCACCACCGTCGTGCCGCACCCGCTCGACAGCAGCAGCAACCCGATGAGCAAGAAGCGCTGGTAATTTGACATACATCCTCCCGAATGGGTAGTGAGGCCGGCGCCCCCGGCGTTTCACCCGATCGGGAGGGCCCTACGCCCCCACCGCCTCCTCCACCCATGGCGTGATGTCGAAGTTCCGCGTGTACAGCTCGTGGATCTGCTCCATCTCGGCGTCGGTGAGGGGCGGGTGGGCGGAGGCGGCGGCGAACTCCTCGAGCTGCTCCTCGCCGTAGATGTTCGGCAGCGCGGAGAGGATCGTCGGGTGGGCGTAGAGCCAGAGCAGCGCGAGCTGGCCGACCGTCACGCCGCGCGCGTCGCACATGGCGCGGAGGCGCTCCACCTTCTGGATGCCTTCCATCAGCCAGGCGCGCGGGCGGTGGGAGCGGTGGTCGTCCGCGTCGAACTTCGTCTCCGCCGTGTACTTGCCCTCGAGCATGCCCGAGGAGTGCGGGACGCGGATGAGGAACTGCACGCCCTGCGGGTTGGCCTTCCAGGCGCGGAAGGAATCATCGAACGACGGCGTCGGGACGCAGACCTTCTTGCCGGTCTCGCCGCGCATCGCATCGGCAACGCCGGCGTACGACGGACCGCGCTCGGCGGCGAGGATGAACTCGCGGCCGGGGTCTTGCTCGAGCAGGTTGTAGATCATCTGCGTCACCGGCGCGCGGCGCGCGCCGGCCGAGTAGATCCCCTCGTCGCGCCAGCCGATGGCGGGGCCGAGCGACGGACCATACGACGAGATCTTCCCCTCGGACTTCAAGGCCTCGAGCGTCTCCCAATGCTCGTCGGTGAGCAGGGTCGTGATGCGCGGGTTGTGGGGCTGATAGATGGCGATGTGGTCGACGCCGAGGCGCTGGAGCGACTGCTCGAGGGCGAAGCGGATGAACTTCGGGGACATGTCCTGCGGCAGTTCGCGCTGGCCGCGCGGGCGCTCGGGGTTGTTGTAGAAGTCGTAGCCGAACTTCGTTCCGATGATGAGGTCGCGATGCTCGGCCAGCACCGGCCTGAGGAACGACTCGCCGCGCCCGTTGCCGTACGCGTCGGCGGTGTCGATGTAGTTGATGCCGCGCGCGATCGCCGCGCGCACGAGGTCCCGCGCCTGGTCGTCCGTGTACGTCCCCCACCAGCCGGTGGAGACGGTCCAGGTGCCGAAGCCGAGCTCGGAGAGTTTCAGGTCGGTGCCG
>DATEOX010000202.1:0-6662 GCA_035273585.1 Thermoanaerobaculia bacterium | reverse complement strand
GGGGCTGCTCGCCTCCGCGGCGCCGCTGGTCGCGGCCGCCGCCGCGCCGCCCTTCGCGCTCCTCGCGCGGCTTCGACGCGGTGCCCGTCCGCTGCTCGAACTCGTTGATCTTGCGCTGCATGTACTTCCGCTGCTGCGCGTCGTGGCGGAGGCGGATCTCGTCGTGGCCGCAGTAGGGGCAGCGTTTCCAACCCTCCGGGTAGGTCTTCTTGCACGACGAGCAGACGACGCTTTTTGGCAGCGGCATGGCGAACGCGGCGCGCATTGTACACTTCGCGTCCGTGACCGGCCCCGACGAGCGCCGTAAGACCATCCAGACCCTGATCTCTCTGGCCGAGGACGACAGTCCGAACGCGTGCTGGGACGATCAGCGGGCGCAGGAGCTGTTGCGCAAGGAGTCATCGCCGGAGGAGTGCCGCGAGCTCGGCATGAGCGACTCGATGGTCGCGCACATCTTCGGGACGGATATGAAATGAGCGGCCGCTTCACCGTGCGCGTCGAGGCGCGCTTCGAGGCCGCGCATTACCTGCGCGAGTACCGCGGCATCTCCGAGCCGCTGCACGGTCACTCCTACAAAGTCGAGGCGGACCTCGCCGGCAGCGGCGGCGGGCTCGATGCGGACGCGATCGCCGTCGACTTCGTCAGCGCGAGGCGCAAGCTCGAGGCGCTGGCGAAGAAGCTCGACTACGGCTGCATCAACGACATCCCGCCGTTCGACTCCGTCAATCCGACGGCCGAGAACATCGCCGAGTGGTTCAGCCGCGAGCTGCAGACGGCCGTTTCGGATGAGAGCGCGGTGGTGGTCGGCGTCACGATCTGGGAAGGGCCGGTCAACTCGGTGCGCTATGAACAAGCTCCCTGATCACACCGCGCTGAAGGAGTGGTCCACGGTCATCGACGCCCTCGGCCGCGGCGAGCAGATCATCCTCATCCGCAAGGGCGGCATCGCCGACCCGACGTTCGGTCTGGAGGCGGAGCGCTTCTATCTCTATCCGACCTTCTTTCACAACGCGGACGGCGCCGTGCCCGAGTCGGTGACGATCACCCACTGGGCCGAGGCGGTGAAGACGTGGCGCATGCGCGAGGTCGAGCCACTGGTACCGCTGACGGTGATGAACCGCGCCGCGCTCGAGGAGCGCTACCGCTTTCGTCCCGACCAGGCGCTGCACGTCATCGCCGTGAAGACGTGGAAGCTGGCGGAGCCGGTCACCGTGCCGCAGAAGGAGTCATACCTCGGCTGCCGGAGCTGGGTCAGCCTCGACGAGGAGATCGACATCACCGGATCGGCGGCGGTGATGGAGGATGCCGAGCTCAACGCGCGGATCGGCGACGTCGAACGTACCATGTCGGCGTGGAGCTGATCGCCGTCATCTTCATGCTCGTGGCGGGTGGGGCCGTCGCGGTGTTCGTGCTCGCCGCGGTGGCTATCGCGCAGCGCGAGAACGGCGGGCCGGCGGCCGCGGCGCAGGGCATCCCGGAGCGGGACCGCATCGCCTCTTCGCTGCTCTTCCAACTGCTGCTCCTCGGCGGCACGCCGGAGGACGAGGCGCTGCGCGAGCTGCGGCGGCGGGCCGGGCTGGCGGCGCCGGTCACGCCCGGCATCGACGTCGCGAACTGGGGCGAGAACTTCGCGCGCGTGGCAAACGCGGCGCAGCGCGCCTGGCTGCTGGAGACCGCGGTGCAGCTCATCGCCGCGCGCAACGTGACCGTGCCGCTGCGGCAGTACTCCGCGCTGCTCGACCTCAGCTTCTCCCTCGGCTTCCACACCGACGCCCTGGCCAAGCTGCGCGAGCAATACGGCTTCGACTACATCGACCACGCGAAGAACGCCCGGCCGCGCGATGCCGACCGCGGCGGCGGCAGCACGCCGCTCTTCGTCCGCGAGGAGCGGCGCGAGCCGCGGGAATTGCTCCGCGTTCTGGAGATCGACGGCCCCCCCACGCGGCAGCTCATCATCAGCGCGTACCGCAGGCTCGCGGCGCAGCATCATCCGGATAGATTCCACGGGCGGCCGGAGGGGGAGCAGGCCGCGGCCGCGGCGCGGTTCATCGAGATCACCCGGGCCTACGAGAGGCTGCTGGCCATCTACAGGGATTGAAATCGGGGTGGGGGCGTGGTATCCTTCGGCCTGGGAATACAGGCTGTTCACCGTTTGTTTGCCGCCGGCTTGTCAGCAGTTCCCTCCAGAAGACCGTAGATTTCATTGAGGACACCGCAATCGAGGACGGACGTGTCCGGCGCTGATGACGCGTCGGCGACTCGCCGTCTCCAGTGACACCGGCAGGCGGAAAGCCTTGCAGCACAACCGGTTCAACGATTTAGGAGAGTCCTCGTAACCATTTTATTTGCTGCTGCATCTAACACTGCATCGGCACGAAGGTTGAAGTTTTCATTCGTCGACCGCTGGGAGAAATCATGAAGAGCGCCGTCGCCAACGAGCACGAGCAGGGATGGGACTTCGAGAAGGCAGCGATGCCTTACGTCGATTCCCTCTACAACACCGCCTACCGGATGACTCGGAACTCCGAGGATGCCGAGGACCTCGTCCAGGAGACGTACCTCAAGGCGTACAAGTACTACGACAAGTTCGAGGAAGGCACGAACTTCAAGGCGTGGCTCTTCAAGATCATGAAGAACACGTTCATCAACAACTACCGGAAGAAGAAGCTCACGCCGCACAAGATCGACTTTTCGGAGATCGAGGAGTCGTACGAGCGGGTGATCCAGAAGAACGCGCCGGACCTGATCAAGGACCCGGAGAGCGAGATCTTCCAGGACATGATGGACGAGGACGTCAAGCGCGCCCTCGACTCGCTGCCGCACGACTACAAGATGGTCGTGCTGCTGGCGGACATCGAAGGCTTCTCGTACAAGGAGATCGCCGAGATCCTCGACTGCCCGGTCGGCACCGTGATGTCGCGCCTCTACCGCGGCCGCAAGATGCTGGAGCGGACGCTGCTCGAGTACGCCCGCAAGTACGGCTACATCCGCGGCGGCGCCGAGCCGGCCAAGATGCGCTCCCGCAAGGACGAGACGAAGGGCCGCAAGAAGAAGGACGCGCCCGAGGGTGAAGAGACCGCCGTGCAGGAGCCGGAGGAGAACGACGAGGAGATTCTCTTCGCCGACGACGAGGAGTTCGAGGACTTCGACGTCGAGGAAGAGGAAGAGGAGCAGTTCCAGGTCGAGTAACCCTCCGTGTCATCCTGAGCAGCGAAGACTGCGAAGGATCTCACGGTGCTTGCGAGGAGATCCTTCGCTTCGCTCAGGATGACAGCGAGAACGGCGGGCCCAACGGCTCGCCGTTTTTGTTTGGTCGCAGCTTCCGGAATTGGCCGAAGCGTTGCAGGAATGCAACCCCACGCGCGTCAGTTGAGACGCCACGGAGTCGACCTCGCACACGGAAGGGTCATCACCAACTATGGTCTGTGACGATGTGAAACGCGTCATCTATTTCTTTCTCGACGGTACACTCGCAGAGTCCCGCAAACGCGATTTCGACAGTCACATCAACCTCTGCCCCGAATGCGAGCGCCGCATGCGCGTGCAGCGGAAGTTGCGTGAGTTCGTGCAGAACCGCCTGGCTCGCATCACCGCTCCCGATCATCTCCGCACCCGGCTGACCCGCTCCATCCGCGCGTTCCGCACCGAATGGTCGCGATAGAATCCGCCGCGTGCCGAAGGCCACCGCAAAAGCCCCTGCCGCAAAGCCCGCTGCAAAAGCCGCCGATCCGAAAGAGAAGCTGATCCTCGTCTCCTCGAACCCCAACAAGGGCATCGAGGCGGAGCGGATCCTCGGCGTGCCGCTGCTGCGCGTCTCGATCGTCCTGCCCGAGATCCAGGCCCGCACCGTCGAGGACATCACCCGCTACAAGCTGGAGGTCGCCAAGACGAAGGGCTACGGGCGGCTCATCGTCGAGGACGTCTCCCTCGGCTTCGAGGAGCTCGGCAACTTCCCCGGGCCGTACGTCCGCTGGCTGCTCGAGGCCGCCGGCGGTCAGGGCCTGGGCGCCATCGCCTACGCCCTGCTCAACCGCAAGGCCCGCGCGCAATGCTGCGTGGCCTACTGGAACGGCCGCGAGGCGCGCATCTTCCTCGGCGAGACGGAGGGGGAGATCATCGTCGAGCCGCGCGGCGACCGCCACTTCGGCTGGGACGCCTGGTTCCAGCCCCGCGGCTCGAAGAAGACCTTCGCCGAGATGAGTGACGAGGAGAAGGACGCGGTCTCGCATCGGGGCAAGGCGTACCGCGCGCTCGGCGAGTATCTCCGCCGCGAGGGACAATAGTGATCCGAAAACCGGACACTCTCCGGATGAGCCGCTGACGGCCTCCGCCCCGTAACCCCTTCAATTAACTACAAATAACCGTTTGCCTGCCTTGGCAGGGCGCTTGAAATATGTGTCGTCATCGCCGGCGAACGCCGGCGGGGCAGTGGAAAGGACGACCCGATGTGGACATTCGACGGTGAAGAGTGGACCGAAGAGGGTGGCAGCAGCTCGGCGAAGCACGAAGAGCAGCAGCGTCCCCGCTGGGAAGAGCTCATGCCGGAGTTGCAGGTCGTCGAGATCGTGCCCGTGACGGTGCCCGTGCCGTCGAGGAACTACCCGCTCCCGACCCCGTAACCTCCTACTTTCCGACCATCAACCGAGGCCGCGCGCGAGCGCGGCCTTTTGCGTCATCCCGTAAACCGGTGCAAAAAGTCCTTCACCAGCGGCTCGACCGTCTCCGAGGCGACGGAGAAGATGCGGTCGGCGTGGTAGTTGCCCGGGATGTCGATGATGTGCAGTTCCTTCGGCTCGTTGGCCCGCTCGAAGAGGGCGACCGAATGGCCGTGATCGACGAGCCAGTCGTTCTTCACGTGGATGAGCGAGATCGGCACGTGCACGTCGGCCACGTCGTCGAGCGCGCGCAGCTTCGTGCTGCGGGCGAAGCCCCACTCGATGCGCGGCCGGCGGAAGGCCTGGGCGAAGGCGACGTGGCGGTGCATCAGGTTGATCCGCGGCGCGATCATGGAGAAGTCGGCCACCGGTGAGATGAGGAGCAGCGAGGCGATGGGCAGCTCCGGATGGCGAGCCGCGGTGGAGACGGAGATCGCCCCGCCGTACGAGAAGCCGACCACCGTCAGCCTCTCCACCGAGGTGCGGCAGAGGATGTCGTCCGCGACGGCGGCGACGTCGTAATGCTCGTGCAGGTTGAAGCCGAAGCGCCCGCCGCTGTCGCCGTGCCCGCGCAGGTCGCACATCGCCGCGCGGTATCCCTCGTCGACGAGGAAGCGGGCCATGCGCACCATGGCCGGGTGGCGGCGGTCGCGCCAGAAGCCGGGGACGATGAGCACCGCGGAGCGCGACGGGGCATCGTAGAAATCGTAGTGGATGGGGGTGGCGTCGAAGGACTCCACGACGAAATGGGCCCCGCTCGGCACGGGGACGGCGCTTGACATCGTCACGGCCGACAAACTATATACCGCGCGTGCTCCGCCTTGCCGCGGGCACATCCCCTGGCAGACCTCCCCGCGAATTCTTGGAGACCGTATGAAGAAGTCTCTGGCCCTGACGCTGGCCGCGGTGCTCGCAGTGGCGATCTTCGCCGTCAGTTGCAGGAAAGAGCAGAACGTCGATACCGACACCGCCGCCACCGACACGGCGGTCAGCACCACCGGCGCGATCTCCACCGACACGGCAGCGACCGGCACGAACTCCACCATGAGCACGGACACCATGAACACGGCCACCACCGGCACGGCGGCGACCAGCGACACGGCGTCGACGTCGACCACGGGGACCCGCTAGCCGGCGGCCATCCATAAAGGATGCATGGCACGTGAGTTGCCATTCATTCGACGGGCCCGCTCCCCTCTTGGGGTGAGCCTGCCTTCCAAAACGAGACCCTGGTTATTTTTCGTTGCTCGAATGCATCGAAGAGAACGCGAAGGAGGTGAGGGCAGGCACCCAGGCAGCTTCTACGGAACTTCCGCAAACCAACACACAAGAGAGGATAAGTACATGAAGAAGACTCTTGCGATCCTGGCCGTCCTGGCCCTCGTGATCTTCGCCGTTTCCTGCAAGAAGGAAGAGAACGTCAACAACGACACGTCCGTCACCATGAGCGACACCGGCGCGACGATGACCGACACGGGCGCGTCCACGATGACCGACACCTCGGCCGGCACGAGCACCTCGGCCATGCCGGGCGGCACGATGACCGACACCTCGGCCACCACGTCGACCACTGCGACCTCGACCACCGGCACGACCGCGACGACCACGTCCGGCACGACCGCGACCTCGGGCACCAGCTCGACCACCACGCGCTAACCCACGCTCAGAAGGAAGGAATCACCCGATGAAGAAGACTCTCGCACTCCTGGCCATCCTGGCCCTCGTTCTCTTCGCCGTCTCCTGTAAGAAGGAAGAGAACATCAACAACGATACGGCCGTGACCATGACCGACACCGGCTCGAGCACCATCTCGACCGACACCTCGGCCACCACGAGCACGATGTCCACGGACACGATGAGCACGTCGACCACCGGCACCACCGGCACGGACACGATGGGCACCTCGGGCTCCATGGGCACCACCGGCACGATGGGCACGACCAGCACCACCAGCACCAGCAGCACGACCACTCACACCTAGTCGTAAGACGCAGTACGAGCGGTAGG
>DATEOX010000201.1:0-5183 GCA_035273585.1 Thermoanaerobaculia bacterium | reverse complement strand
TTACCACAACTAGGGAGTGTGTGAAGCAACCAAACCCCTACCCTCAATTTTCTTTTTTTGGTGGATGGCTGAGCCCGCAGACTTGATCGCCGTCACATCCGCCGCTCGGATGGCCGCCCTATCATCCCCGCCGCATGCGTCTCCGCTTCACCGTGATCCTCTTCGCCGCCGCGCCGCTGTTCGCCGCCAACCCGCCCGTCATCATTAATATCAATGCGGCGGCGAACCGCCATCCGATCGATCCCCGCATCTACGGGTCGGCCTTCGCCAGCCCGGCCGCGATCACCGACCTCGGACTGACCCTCAACCGCTGGGGTGGCAACGCCATGAGCCGCTACAACTGGGCCTTCAGCACCGCGAACCGCTGCAAGGACTACTACTTCGAGAACGTCCCGGACGACGTCTCGTCGGGCGACGGCTCGAACGGCAAGTCGGCGGACGACTTCATCCAGGCCACGCGCAACGCCGGCGCGCAGCCGGTCATGACCATCCCGCTGATGGGCCTCCTGCCCAAGGACCGGAGCTACCGCTGCGGCTTCTCCATCGCCAAGTACGGCACGCAGGACGACGCCGACTTCCAGTGGCGTCCCGACTGCGGCAACGGCAAGCAGGGCGGGAACCGGATGCTGCACGTCAACGACCCGCTCGACACCGCCGCCGCGTACACGTCGGCGCATCAGGCGAACTGGATCCAGCACCTCGTGAATACGTGGGGCGCCGCCAACGCGGGCGGCGTCCGCTATTACTCGCTGGACAACGAGCCGGGGCTGTGGAGCTTCGACCACTGGGACGTCCACCCGGACGGCACCACGTACGACGAGGTGTGGGCGAAGATGGCCGAGTACGGCGCGGCCATCAAGGCGAAGGACCCCGGCGCGCAGCTCACCGGCATCGAGGAGTGGGGCTGGTCCGGCTACTTCATGAGCGGCAAGGACATGGAGAACGGCGACGACGCCGACCGCCTCGCTCACGGCAACAAGCCGTACATCGACTGGATCCTCGATCAGGCCAAGGCTTACGAGGTCGCCTACGGCGTGCGCATCCTCGACGTGGCCACGGTGCACTTCTATCCGCAGTCGGGCGAGTTCAGCGACGACGTCTCGACGTCGATGCAGCTCCTGCGCAACCGCTCCACCCGCTCGCTGTGGGACCCGGGCTACGTCGACGAGTCGTGGATCGGCGGCACGGAAGTGGGCGGGGCGAAGGTGCGCCTCATCCCCCGCCTGAAGGATTGGGTGGCGAACCACTACCCCGGCACGCAGATCGGCATCACGGAATACAACTGGGGCGCCGAGGGGCACATCAACGGCGCCACCGCGCAGGCGGATGTCCTGGGCATCTTCGGGCGGGAGGGGCTGGAGATGGGCGTCCGCTGGACGACGCCCGACGCCGGCTCGCCCGCCTACAACGCCATGAAGATCTACCGCAACTACGACGGCGCGCACTCGAAGTTCGGCGACACGAGCGTGAGCGCCGGCGGGGCGAACCCGGACAACGTGGCCGCCTTCGCCGCCGTCCGCTCCGCCGACGCGGCGTTGACCGTGATGCTGATCGCGAAGTCGCTGACGGGCGACACGCCCGCGACCGTCAACCTCGCCGGCTTCGTTCCGCACCGCACCGCCGCCGGCCAGCGCTGGCAGCTCACCTCGACGAACACCATCACACATCTCGCCGACGTGCCGCTCTCCTCCTCCGCGCTGTCGCTGACCCTGCCGCCGCAGTCGATCACGCTGCTGGTGATCCCGGGGGCCACGGCGCCGGCCGCACCGGCCATCGGCACCGCGACACCGGGCAACGGCAGCGCGACGATCTCCTTCACGCCGCCGGCGAACGACGGCGGGTCGAACATCATGAGCTACACCGCGACCTGCAACCCGGGCGGCTTCAGCGCGAGCGGCGGCTCCTCGCCCATCGCCGTCGGCGGGCTGATGAACGGCGCCGGCTACGACTGCTCCGTCGTAGCCATCAACGCGGCCGGCACCAGCGCGCCGTCCGGTATGGTGCACGTGACGCCCGCCGGCGCGGCCCCGACCATCACCGCCACGGCGAACGGCACGGCGCAGGTCGCGCTGAGCTGGACGGCGGTCGCCGGCGCGACGAGCTACGAAGTCTGGCGCAGCTTCAACAACGGCGCGTTCGCGCTGCTCACGCCGACCGGCGCGACGGCGTTCAATGACAACTCGGTCTCCGCGAGCACGACCTATCTCTACGAGGTGCGGGCGCTCGCCGGCGGCGTCTGGTCCGCCTTCAGCGCGGTCGATCCGGCCACGACGGTCGCCTTCGCCGACGAGCCGCTCATCGCCGGGACGCAGATCAAAGCGGTGCACGTCCTCCAGCTCCGCATCGCCGCGAACGCGATGCGCGCCGCGGCCGGGCTGCCGGCGCAGAGCTTCACCGATCCGTCACTCGCCGCCGGCTCGCCCATCAAGGCCCAGCATCTCTCCGAGCTCCGCACCGCGCTCGATCAGGCCCGCGCCACAATCGGCCTCGGGGCCTTGACTTACACAGATCCGGCGCTCGCGCCGGCCGCCACGATCGTGAAGATGCCGCACGTGTCGGAGCTCCGCGGCGGCGTCAAATAATGGTCTGTCGTTTGCGAGTGGCGGGGCCAGCAGTCAAGCGTCCTTGGAGGGACAACATGAAAAGACCCAGTAAGTTGGCTTCGATTCTGACCGGCGCGGTGGCCGTCGCCGCGCTGGCCGGAGCGTCCGCTTTTGCGGAAGACCGTCCTGCAAACGAGACAGGGCGGGAGCGCACCCGCATCGAGCGGAACCGCGACGCGTCGGCATCGTCCGACCGGTCGCGCGTCGAGCGTCGCAGCAGCGCAAGCAACGATGAACGCCGCTCGCAGCAGCAGCCGCAGTCGTACGATCGCCGCTCGGAGTCGCGCGACACCCGCAACTACGACCGCCGCAACGACAACCGCGACTCGCGCAACCGCGACGGCAGCTACGACCGCCGCGACGCGTCGAGCTCCGGCCGCTACGACAACCGCAACAACAACCGCTACGACAACAACCGCAACGACAGCCGTTACGACAATCGCAACCACAACGGCTACGACAACCGCAACCGCAGCTACGGCCGCTACGACAACCGCGGCAGCTACAACCGCTACGACCGGAGCCGCCCGCAGTACTACCGCGGCCGCGTCTCGCGCTACGAGCGGTACGGCAGCGGCTTCCGCGTCTGGATCGTCGGCGCGCCGTTCCCCTTCTTCATCCCCGAGGTCCGCTTCCGGGCCTTCCCCTTCCGGATCGGCGTCGACATCCGCCTCGGCGGCTACTACAACCCGGGCGGCTACTACGACTACTACGACGTGGGGCCGATCGGCGCCTACAGCAGCGGTGAGCTGCGCGGCGTGGTGGAGAGCGTCGATTACCGCCGCGGCACGTTCGTCATTCACGACGACATCTCCGGCGACTTCGTCACGGCCGTCATGCGCAGCCGCGACCGCCTGATGGACGACCTCCGCCCCGGCGACTACGTGGAGCTCTCCGGCGCCTGGACCCGCGGCGTCTTCGAAGCCTACCGCGTGGCCGGCATCGACACCGGCGCCTACCGCCGCTGATTTCCGCTTCCGGTTCGCTCCCTGACGTGTCGGCGTCAGGGAGCGAGGCCGGATCGGATCGACCCGTCTCCGGCCAAACGCCGTATTCGTTGCTCGTTGCGCTCGACGTGGCGCAGTAACGTGAACGACGGCACGTCGCCGCGGAACGATGGCGCATCTTCAGAACGATGAACCAGGCGGCGGCGCCTCCCTCACCCTATCTGCCCCATCACCGCGAATAGCGGCGCAAAGTAACCCTCGTACAGCCAGGCCTGCATGAGGAAGCCGGCGGCGAACGACAGGGCGGCGAGGATGCCCAGGCGGCGCGGCGAGCTGCGCGGATCGTTGATCGTCCGCGCGCCGAGGAGCGCGAAGGCGAGCGGCACGATGGGCCAGAAACGGTAGGTCTCGAACAGCGCAACGGAGATCAGCAGCAGGGCGACGCCGAGCCCGGAGAAGAGGTCCTTGAAGCGCGGCGCGTAGCGGAACGCGGTGATGACGACATACGCCTGCCAGGCGACAGCGGCGATGAAAACGCCGTTGAGCACCCCCCGTTCGCGGCTCATGCGACCGACGTTACCACATACGATTTCGCATCCTCCTCGACGAAGCGCAGCAGTCGCTCCCCTTCCTCCGCCAGCTCACGCTTCGCCGTCTTGGCCAGCTTCCCGAACGGCGCGAACATGAGCGTCGCCACGCCCTTCTTGCGCTCCACCTCCCACGTGCCGGCGACGAAGCCGTCGATGAGGAACGTCGGCAGGATGCGCAGGTTCTTCGTGGCGATGCGCGGCCGCCATTCGTCGGCCACGACCCGCGTACGGTCGGCGTGCGCCAGCAGCAGGCTGTCGAACTCGGGCAGGAAGCGCGCCGGCGCCGGCGCGTCCTCGTCAACTCGCGGCGCATCGGGAACATCGAACAGCTCGCGCCCGCGCGGATCGCGCAACGCGCGCAGCTTCGGGCGCAGCTTCTCGACCATCTCGCGCGCGGAGGCGACGCCGGACCACGTCTGCAGATCGGCCGCGGATGCCGGACCGAACGCGGCGAAGTAGCTCATCGCGAGCGCCTCAGGCTTCGCCGTGCGGGGCAGCTTCTTCCCGATCCACGACTCCGCGACGGCAAAGTCAGAGTTGGCGGGCCAACCCCAGGGCGAATCGTCCGGCACCTGCACGAGCGGCAGATGCATCCGCACCAGGTAGCCCATGGCCCGCTCGTCGGCATCGGGATGCAGTGCGATGAGGTGCTTGCGCAGCTCCTCGAACGTGCGCGGCCGCTCGTCGAAGAACGCCCGCGCCTCGGTTACGAGCGGCTCGACATCGATCTCCGGACGGTCCTGGAGGCGCGATTGCGCCCCTTTGGTCAGCATCTCCTGCAGCACCGGCCGGAAAGCGACGTAGTCCTTCTTCGTCAGCAGGTGCAGCGTCCCGCGCATGGCCGTGGCCCGCACCACCTCCCGCCCCGCCGCCGCCCGGGTCAGGTCCGCGCGTGCAAAGTCGGCCAGGCGCGACCAGAGCGCGATGTACGGCGGCCGGGCGAGCTGCGCCTGCAATCCGGCCAGCCGCCCCACCGCCTCCACCGCCGACACGCGCGAGCGCTCGAGCAGGAGCTGGCGGGCGAGCGTGGCGCGGTTGAGCTG
>DATEOX010000200.1:0-15074 GCA_035273585.1 Thermoanaerobaculia bacterium | reverse complement strand
GACGATGCGCGGGTTGACGTGCACGTCGAGCATCGTCCGGTTGTGCAAGAACGACTTCGCGTAGTAGGCGATGGCCTCGTCGCTGTTGCCCCGCTTCTCCTCCATCAGCCCGAGCTGGAAGAGTGCCGGCGCGTGGCCAGGCTTGTAGTGGGTGGTGGCCCGGAAGGCGCGGAACGCGCCGCTGTAGTCCTCCGCCGCCGCGCGCACCAGCCCGAGGTTGTACCAGGCCGGGTAGTAGTGCTTGTCGGCGTCGACGGCCCGCTCGAACTCGCGCTCCGCGTCTTTCGCGAAGCCGCGCTGGAGCAGCACCTGCCCGAGGTCGTTGTGCAGGTTGGGGGAGTCGGGGTTCGCCCGGAGCGCGTCGACCAGATCCCGCACCTGCTGGTCGCCGGGGCTGTCGGAGGTGAAGTACTTCGCGTAGAAGGGATTCTCGTACGGGCTTTTGTCGCGGTGGGTCAGGGCGGCGCAGCTCGCGAGGGTGAGGGCTGCGGCGGTTGCGGCGAGGATTCGTCTCATTCGGTTCTCAGTCCTGAAGTGGTTTGGCTTTCAGCTTCACCTTCCCGTCGACGACGTCGACGCGGAAGGCCACGGCGTTCACGTTGTATTTCGAGCGCACCAGCTCGCTCTGCTTGCGCACCATCGAGTCGAGCTGCTCCATGGTGATGGAAGGCATCTTGCCGAGCTCGTGGTGCTTCTGTTCGATCTGATCGTACAGCCTGCGGATCTCCTCGCCGTTCGTCCCCGGCGCCACCTTTACATACGGATCGGCAGCGCGCGACGTTACGGGCTGCGGCGGCGGCGGCTCGCGCGGCACCGACGGCGCGGCGGACATCGCCGCCTGCCGCCGCCGGAAGTCGAGCGGCCCCTCCTCCCGCTCCCGCATCTTCCGGGCCCACATCTCGCGGAACTGGTTGTAGCGGGTGAGGAGTGTGTTGTAGCGGAAGCGGCGCGCATTGTCGCGCATCCGCTGCTTTCCGATCTCGTAGATGAAGACCTCGACGTTCCGGCGCTCCTGCATGGGCGGGAACTTCTGGATGCCGGCGAAGAACTGGTCGTACCTGTTCTTCAGCTTCCGGATATTTTCCTCGAGCGTGTCCAGCTCGTCATCCTGTTTGATCACGGTCGGCGTCTACAATACGCGTTCGAAAGGCAATATGCGTAAAACGGCCCCCGAGCCGGCCCATTCCGCGCTGCGCGACCTCCCTTCCATCGAGCGGATCCTCTCCAGCGACGCGGTGGCGCCGCTCATCGAGGCCTTCGGCCGCGATCGGGTGAAGGAAGGAGCAGTCGCGCATCTGGCCGACCTACGAGCGCGGCGCGTTACGTACGACGCAAACGAGGCCGTCGTCGCGATCGGCGACGCGCTGTCGACGGCCGTCTCCTCCACGTTGCGCCGCGTGATCAACGGCACCGGCATCATCATCCACACGAACCTCGGCCGCTCGCCCATCGACGCGGAGCTCTGGTCGCGCGCGGCGGCCGTCACCACCGGCTACTCGAACCTGGAGTTCGATCTCGATGAGGGAGGACGCGGCGCGCGCGACGAGCACCTGACCTCGCTCTGCCGCTCGCTCTTCGGCGCCGAGGCCGCGGTGCTGGCGAACAACAACGCGGCGGGGACGCTGCTGCTCCTGGCGGCGACCGCCGCGGGGCGGGAGGTGATCGTCTCCCGCGGCGAGCTGGTGGAGATCGGCGGCGGATTCCGCGTCCCGGACGTCATCCAGCAGGGCGGCGCGCGTCTGCGCGAGGTTGGCACCACGAACCGCACCCGTGCCCGCGACTACGCCGATGCGGTGACGAAGGAGACCGCCGCCATCCTCCGCGTCCACCGCTCGAACTTCGAGATCGTCGGCTTCACCGAGACGCCTGCGCTCGACGATCTCCTCGTCGTCGCGCGCGCCAAGGGCGTGCCGCTGCTGTACGACGAAGGGAGCGGGCGGGTGGTCGACCTGGCGCCGTACGGCTTCGCCTCCGCGCCGACCATCCGCGAGCTGCTCGCCGCCGGCGTGGACGCCGTCACCTGCTCCACCGACAAGCTGATCGGCGCCACGCAGGGCGGCCTGATCCTCGGCCGCGCGGAGATCATCGACGAGGTGAAGAAGCATCCCCTGATGCGCGCCCTCCGCGCGGGGAAGGAGAGCTACGCCGTGATCGCCGAGACGCTGCGCGCCTTCGCCACCTCGCGCCACGAATCGCTCGTCCCCATCTATCGGATGCTCGCCACGCCGCTCGATGCGCTTCGCCAGCGCGCCAAGGAGCTGACCCGCGGCATGCCGTTCCCGATCATCGAGACCCGCTGCGCCCTCGGCGGCGGCACGACGCCCACCGAGACCATCCTCTCCGTCGGCATCGAGCTCCCCGCGCCGCTGGAGAGCGACCCGCCCATCATCGGCCGCACGCAGAATGATCGGTTCATCATCGATGTGCGGACGCTGTTGGAGGAGGACCTGCCGATCGTGTGCGCCGCGCTGAGAAAAATGTAGGGCCGGCTCTCTAGCCGGCCCAGCGTCGACAATGGGCCGGCTAGAGAGCCGGCCCTACATTTTTGCTCTTCGCCGCGGAGTAGGTTCCCGCAACGTTCTGAACATCACGTGCTCGACGTCGCCGAGGTGGTACTCGGAGAGCGAGCGGAGATAGCCGACTGCTCCCACCGCCACCGCTACCTCGCTGGGCGGCACGAGCACCTCGAAGAGCGGCTCGGTGCCGAGGAGCTGGCCTTGCGGGGAGAAGCGCGCCGCTTCCGCGCCGCGGGTGGCGAGGAACGAGAGGCCGGTCCAGCCGGCGCGCGTGGCGTCGCGCTCGAGGGGCTGCAGCGGGCGGATGACCGCCGCGTCGTCGCCGAGCATCGCGGTCGCGTGGCGGAAGAGGACGAAGACGCGCGCGTTGCCGTCGCTCGTGACGTCGAGCAGCTCGCCGGCGCCGTCGATCGTCGTGAACGAGCGCGGCGCGCCGTCCGGCGTGTACGCCGTGGCGACGTTGCCCCGCACGACGACGTAGCCGCTGCGCGTCGTCGCCGCGCGCGCCGTCGTGCCGCCGGTGATCTTCACGAACTTCGTGCCGCTCCAGACCAGGTCCTGCACGTCGTCGCCCCAGGCCAGCTCCACCTCCTGGCCGTTCGTGGCCATGGCGTAGCGTGTCACGTTCTGGGCGACGACCACCCCGTGGCCGTTCACGTACTTGCCGCCGTTCACGATGCGGCTCGTGCGCAGCTCGCCTCCCTCCTCGATCCAGCTCATCACGTACTCGTTGCCGGCGCGCACGATGTCCACCGTGCGCTGGTCGCTCGTGGCGCCGGCGAGCTGTACGGGCGCCTGGCCGAGGGCCACGCCGTAGAGGCCGGGCAGGCTCATGACGATGTACCGGCTCGTGCCCGTGGCGAGCGTGGCCACTCCGCCCGGCACTTCCTCGGGCAGGAGATGCGGCCCGCCGAGGCGCACGCCGCCGAAGCCGAGGTTCGTGAGGTAGAGCGAGTTGCCGTCGGACAGGAGGAGGAACTCGCGCGTGGCGGCGAGTGGCGTCATCGGCGGCGCGGTCGGTTTGCGCTCGTCGCGCGGCGTGCCGCTCGGATCGATGGCGCGGGCCCAGACGTTGGCGCCGTCGCGCCAGAAGGCAACGAAGCTGATGCCATCCCACGAGAGGACGGGCGCGCCTTCGATGGCATCCGCCACGCGCACCGGCGCTGATGCTTCGCCGGTGACGCTCACCGAGACGGCGTACAGCGCGCCGCCCGACGAGGCGAGCACGAGGTAGTCGGTACCGTTCGAGGCGATGGTCACCACCTCCGGGCTCCCCTCCAGCAGCGTGCGCGGCACGGTGGTGATGGTGTTGTTGCCGAAGTCGTCGAGGCGGAGGCCGAGGAGGCGGCCTCCGTCGATCCAGGTCAGGTAGTAGCCGAGGCCATTCGAGGCCAGGCGGGGCGAGGAGCGGGCGATGTCGCCCGTCGTGCCCGCCGCGTGCAGGGCCATCGGCCGTCCGTCTCCGGAGACGAACGCCGTCCAGATCCGCCCTTCCGATGCATACGTCACGACGTACTCGCGGCCGTTCGAGGCCACGTTGCCGAGGTGGCGCGGCTCGGGAGAGAGGACGACGGGGAGCCCGCCGCCGCCCTGCGTGTTGCCGTTCGAGAAGGTGAGCTGCACGTAGACCGACTGCCGGTGCAGCGGCTGCCAGGCGACGAGCACCTTGTCGAAGGCGGATGCGGCGGCGACGCTGCGCGCGGATGCCGCCTTCAGCGTCGGATCGGCGCCCCACGCTTCGACGCCTGTTTCGTACGTCTGCGCGAAAAGGGGAAGAGAAAGCAGGAGCAGGGCGATCGTCGCTCTCACGGTCCTTGATACGCGGGGACGCGCCGGGCCGTTGGTCCGTATATCCAGCGCATGAAGCACGCCCCGATCGCCCTCCTCCTGCTCGCGCTCGCCACGGCGGCCGGCGCGTTCCCGCTCGTCGACCGGACGGGCGGACCGTCCTCACAGCACGCGTTGGCCCCGGCCATCGCCGCCCGGGCGAACGACGCGCTGCTGGTCTGGTGCGAGTCGTCGACGAAGCGGCTGCGGGGCATCCTCGTCGGCTCGTCGGGCGCGCCGCTGATGGACAGCTCGTTCGTGGTCGGTCCCACGCCGCGGTTCGTCGTCCCCACCGTGGCCAGCGACGGGCGCGACTTCCTCGTGGCCTGGGTCATCGACGGCCGCCTGACCGTCGCGTACGTGGCCGAGGGGACGCACGTGGAGAGCATCTCCTCCACGACCGACGGCGCCTTCGATGCGAAGCTGATCTTCACCGGCACGGACTACCTGCTCCTGCTGCGCAGTCCGACCGAGGTGCGCCTGGCGATGCTCGACCGGCGGGGCAACATCATCCGCACCGTGACCGTCGCCGCCTCCATCCAGGCCATCACCTCGGCGTCGATCGCCGCCACCGGCCCGAACACGACCGCGTTCTGGATCGATGCGCTGGACAACCAGGTGCACGCCATCGACGTGAGCCCGGAGCGGATCCGCTCCGGCGACTTCGTCACCGCCCCTCCGGTGCAGGCGCTGCCGAACTCCGGCGCGGGCGCGGTGGGGCCGGTCATCGCGGTCGCCGGCGCGAGCAGCTACCTCGTTCTCTGGACGGAGCCGCCGGTTTCCATCCAGAGCGGGATGAAGCTGTGGTTCCGCGCCATCAACGTCAACGGGCAGCCGATCGGCCCGCGCAACACGGTGATCATCGACGTCGGCGACCGCGCGCCGGTCGTCTTCTGGAACGGCAGCAGCTTCACGGTGCTCTATTCGGCGCAGCGCGGCGCAGTGTGGGCCGTGCTGGCCATGCGCATCGACACCGAAGGGCGGACGATCGATCCGGTGCCGGAGACGATCGGCGTGCTGCCGCAGATGCACAAGGCGAAGGCGGCGGCGAAGGTCGGCCCGAACGCGGTGGTGGCACTGGAGAGCTACGCCACCGCGGCGCCGACCACCGTGGCGGAGATCTTCACGCTGACCGTGACGCCCGCGCCGGCGCTCACCGGCGACCTCGATGGCACGATCGCCTCGCGCGCGCTGCCGGCCGAGGATCAGCCGGCCGCGGTCTGGACGGGCGACGACTGGGTGGCGGCGTGGCGCGAGCGGCGGAACGTCGGACGCATCCTCGTCGGCCGCATCGGCCCGGACGGCACGCGTACCGATCCGAACGGCGTGGTCATCGATCCGCTCCGCCCCGACGACGCGGCCCAGACCGATCCGGCCATTGCATCGTCCGGCACCGAGGCGTTCGTGGTCTGGACGGATGCGGAGCGGCTGTTCGACGGCATCATCCGCGGGGCGCTCATCGAGAACGTCCGCGGCGGCACGCTCGACCCGCGGGCCATCACCATCTCCTTCGACGCCACCGCCGCCTCCGCCCCCGCCGTGGTGTGGGACGGCGAGGAGTACGTGGTGGCCTGGCCGAACAAGGCGGGGCAGATCGTGGCGGTGCGCATCAACCGCATCGGGCGCGTCCTCGATCCGCTGCCGATCGTGCTCACCGAGGACGCATCGGCCGCGCCGCGCCTCGCCGCGCGGGGCGACGAGATCCTGCTGGTGTGGCAGAACGTCGTGACGTTCCTTCCGCCGGTGCAGGTCCTCCCCATTCCGGTGACCAATCACGAGCTGAATGCGCAGCGCTTCGACCACGGGCTGTTCCCCATCGCCTCGCGCATTCCGCTGACGACCGGCGGCGCCCAGGGCAACGACGCGTTCGGCCACGCGGTCGCCTCCGATCCGACCGGCTACATGCTCTCGTGGGTCGAGAAGCGGAACGATGCCCCGGCGGTGGTCGTCGCCTTCCGCCTCGGCGACTTCGGCCGCTCGATCCCGCTCGGCCTGGCCGCGGCCGGCCCGACGTCCGTGACGTGGAACGGCCAGGCCTATCTGCTCGCGCAGGGGAAGCAGGTCTTCACCATCGCCCCCGACTCGCGCGTGCTGAGCCGGATGACGGCCCTTCCGGAGGGGAAGACCGCCGGCGCCATCGCCGCGGGCGGCATCGCGCCGCTGCTCCTCTCCACCGCCGTCGACAATGAGTCGATCCCGATCATCGAAGGATTCCTGCTCACGCCGCAACGCAGGCGGCCGCGATGAAGAAACTCTCGCTTGCGGTGGTGCTCCTCGCTGCCGCGCAGGCCATGGCCTTCCCGCTCGTCGACCGGACGATGGGGCCGACGCCGTTCTACGCGGAGCGGCCCGCCCTGGCCAGCCGCGGCGACGAAGGGCTCGCCGTGTGGCGCGAAGCGGACGAGATCCGTGCGGTGCGCGTCGGCCGGAACGGGCAGCCTCTCGATGCGGCCGCGCTGCGCATCGGGCGCGCTGACTTCGTCGCGGCGCCCGCGGTCGCGTCCGACGGGCAGGACTATCTCGTGGCCTGGGTCGCGGAGAGCGCGCTGTCGATCGCTTTCGTCCGCGACGGCCGGACGGTCGAGACGATCACGTCGACGGCCGTGGGGACGCTCAGCAGACCGGAGCTGGTCTGGGGCGGCACGGGCTACGTGGCCATGGTCCGCGACAGCGACACGATCCGCGTGTTGGCCGTCGACCGCCGCGGCTCGGTCACGGGCGAAGCCGTGGCCGTGAGCGCCGCGCAGGGGATCGGCGATGCGACGCTCGCCGCCTCCCGCTCCGTCGTGGCCCTGCTGTGGGTCGATCCGGTCTCGAGCAACGTGGCCCGGGTGGACGTCAGCGCGGAGCGCATCCGCTCCGGAGCCGTCGGCACGCAGACGAACGCGGCCGGCATCGTGACAGGCATCCAGCGTCCGAGGACCGTCGCCGCGGCGGGCAACGGAAACGGGTTCCTCGCCGTCTGGACGGACTCGACGGGCCCGTCCGCCACCGACGCAAGACGTCTGATCTACCGCGCCCTGAGCGCGGCGGCGGACCCGATGGGCGACCGCGGCGAGATGCCGGTCGAGCCGCGGGTGGAGGAACGGCCGACGGTCAGTTGGAACGGCAGCAGCTTCACGCTCGTCTGGACCGTCTCTCCCGACCGCAACCGGGCGGTGATGAGCCTGCGCATCGGCGCGGACGGCAAGCCTCTCGACGCCGTGCCGAAAATCATCGCCGGCACCGGCCAGGAGATCTACGACGCGTCCGCCTCCGCCCTCATCGGCGGCAACACCGTGGTCGTCTTCCGCACCCTCGGGTCGCAGTCGCTGCTCCACGCTTCGAGCGAGGTCGTCGCCCTGGCGCTGACGCCCGCGCTCGCGCTGGCCGGCGACGCCGGCGGCACCGTCCTCTCCCGCCGTCTGCCGGACGAAAAGGCGGCCGGGTCGGCGTGGGCGGGTGACCACTGGGTGGCGGTGTGGAGCGAGCGGCGCGACGTTGACCGCATCGCCGTGGGGCGCATCACCCCGGAGGGGCAGCGCCTCGACCCGGCCGGCATCCTTCTCGATCCGGTGCCGTCGGTGCGGCGGTCGCAGAGCGACGCCGCCATCGCCTCCTCGGGCGCGAAGTCGCTCGCCGTCTGGATCGATCAGGTGGCCTGGAACGATGCGATGCTGCGCGGCGCGATCATCGATGGCGGCCGCGGACCGCTCCAGCCTCGCCCGATCACGATCTCGTTCGACGCGACCAACTACTCCGCGCCGTCCGTCGCCTGGAACGGCGAGGCGTACGTCGTCGCCTGGCGGACGAAGGCGCGGTACATCGCCGCCGTGCGCATCAGCCGCACCGGCGACGTGCTCGACCCGGTGCCCATCATGCTCACCGAGGCGCATTCCGGCATCGATCCGGGTGATGCGTCGCCGCTGCTCGCCGCGCACGGAGACGAGTTGCTCCTGGTGTGGCAGCGCGGAACTGCCGTTTCGACCGGCACCGGCATGGTCCCGAACGTGTTCTACGACCTCCTCGCCCAGCGCTTCAACCGCTCGCTGACGCCGGTCGGCAGCTCGCGCCTTCTCAGCTTCGGCGCCGAGCAGGGCGTCAGCGCCGATCTGCCGGTGGTCGCGGCCGGCCCGGACGGCTGGCTCGTCAGTTGGAGCCAGTCCACGTACAACCCGTACGGGCGGCCGAAGGCGACGCTCGTGGCCGTCCTCCTCGACGCCGCCGCCGACAAGGGCCGCGTCCTCCTCCTCGGCGACGTGGACCCATACCAGGGCCGCGCGGCGGCGTGGAACGGCGGCGCATTCCTCCTGGCGCAGGAGCGCACGCTCTTTACCATCTCGTCCGACGCGCGCGTCGTTTCCCGGACGCCGCTCGCTTTTCAGGCGCCGTACGTCGCGCAGTCGCTGGAGGGACGCGGCCCGTCGCCGCTGCTGCTCGTCACGTCGCCCGATTTGGACGAGTCGACGCCGGACGAGGCGTTTCTGCTGACTCCTCCGCGGAGACGTTCAACAACGCGCTGATCTGCCCCCGCGCCGCGACCGCCAGCCGCTCCTTGTCCCGCAGCGACGCCCCGGCGGTGGGGATCTCCGTCCCGACGCGGATCGTCACGGTGCCGGGGGTGATCCGCTTCGAGCCGACGCGCAGCACGTCGTAGGTGCCGTCGATGGCCAAGGGGAGGATGGCCAGCTCCGACTTCATGGCCAGGAGGAATGCGCCGCGCTGGAAGGGGCGCATCTCGCGCGTCCGGGTCCGCCCCTCCTCGGGGAAGACGACGATGGTGTTGCCGCGCCGGATGCGCTCCGCGGCGAGGTCGAACGACTTCACCGCCGTCCGCCGGTTCTTGCGGTCGATGGGGATGAAGCCGGCGCGCCCGAGGGCCCAGCCGAAGATCGGGATCTTGAAGAGGCTGACCTTGGCCATGAAGCGGATGGGCTGGGGGATCGCGGCCAGGATGCACGGGATGTCGAAGTAGCTGTAGTGGTTGGCGATGAGGATGTAGCGCTGGTCGGGGTGGATGCGCTCGATGCCGTCGCCGCCGAGGCGGATGCCCGCCGCGCGGACGATGGTGCGCGCCCAGGCGCGGATCAGCGCATCGATGACGCGCGTGGTCGAGCTGACCACCGTCACCACCATCACGGCGGTGCCGAAGAAGAGCGAGGCCGCGACGGCCACGAGGATGACCCAGAACGTGCGAAGCATTCGGGCGCAATGATAAGTCGCGAAGCGAGCTAAAATGTCCCGCCTTTGACCAACCAAAAGGAGCAAGTCGTGACCGATACCTTGTCCGCGACGGCCGTCCTCGAAGAGCCCACCTCATCGGGCGACGTGCCGATCGTGAACGACCTCACCATCCACGTCGCCACCGTGAACGGCTCGGGGTCGCAATCCTCGAACAGCGTCCTGATGCGCTCCATCTTCCAGATGGGCGTGCCGGTGAGCGGGAAGAACATGTTCCCCTCCAACATCGCCGGGTTGCCCACCTGGTTCACCATCCGGGCGAACAAGGACGGCTGGATCGCCCGCAAGAAGGAAGTCGACATCATGGTCTGCATGAACGCGCAGACCGCCCGCGAAGACGTCGAGGCCCTCCAGCCCGGTTCCGTCTGCATCTACGACGCGCCGCTCAACTGCAAGGCCATGCGGGACGACATCCGCTTCTTCGAGGTGCCGTTCGCCAAGCTGGCCGGTGAGCTCTCCCAGGACTCCCGCCTGCGCAAGCTGCTCACGAACATGATCTACGTCGGCATCGTGGCCGAGCGCATCGGCATCGATCGGGACGAGATCGTGGATGCCATCACCAAGCAGTTCAAGGGGAAGAAGAAGGCCATCGACCCGAACGTGGAGGCCATCGACAAGGGCTTGGCGTATGCCCGCGAGAACCTGCCGCGGCAGAAGCGGTGGCGCATCGAGCGGATGAACGCCACGGCGGGCAAGATCATCATCGACGGCAATGCCGCGGCGGCCATCGGCGCGATGTTCGGCGGCGTGACGGTCGTGACCTGGTATCCGATCACTCCCTCCTCGTCGCTCTGCGAGTCGCTCATCGACTACCTCAAGCAGTACCGCATCGAGAACGGCAAGGCGACGTTCGCCGTCGTGCAGGCCGAGGACGAGCTGGCCGCGGTGGGCATGGTCCTCGGCGCCGGATGGGCGGGCGCGCGGTCGATGACCTCCACCGCCGGCCCCGGCATCTCGCTCATGGCCGAGTTCATCGGCCTCGGCTACTTCGCCGAGATCCCCGGCGTGATCTGGGACATCCAGCGCGTCGGCCCCTCCACCGGCCTCCCCACCCGCACCGCGCAGGGCGACGTCAACCAGGCGGCGCTCCTCTCCCACGGCGACACGAACCACATCGTGCTCTTCCCCGGCAGCGTCCGGGAGTGCTTCGACTTCGGCTCCGAGGCGCTCGACCTGGCGGAGATGTTCCAGACGCCGATCTTCGTCCTCTCCGATCTCGACCTGGGCATGAACAACTGGATGTCCGACCCGTTCCCCTATCCGGAGAAGCCGATCCAGCGGGGCAAGGTGCTGACGCCGGCGCAGCTCGACGAGCTCGGCTCGAAGTGGGGCCGCTACGCCGATCTCGATGGAGATGGCATCCCCTACCGCACCCTCCCCGGCACCGATCATCACAACGCCGCGTACTTCACCCGCGGCTCCGGCCACGACGCGATGGCCCGCTACTCGGAGAAGCCGGAGGACTACAAGGCGACGGTTGACCGCCTGCGCAAGAAGTACGAGACGGCGCGGCGCTTCGTGCCCAAGCCGGTCGTGAGCAGGCCGGATGGGGCGAAGATCGGCTTCATCGCCTACGGCACCACCGACTTCCCGCTCGAGGAGTCGCGTCATCAATTGAAGTCGGAGCGCGGCGTGGAGACGAGCTACTTCCGCCTCCGCGCGCTGCCCTTCACCGAGGAGCTGCAGCAGTTCGTGGCCGATCACGAGCGCATTTACGTCGTGGAGCAGAACCGGGACGGGCAGCTCGGCGATCTGATCCGCCTCGAGGTCGGCGAAGACCAGCGGAAGATCCGGAAGGTGTTGCACTACAGCGGGCTGCCGTGCGACGCGCGCTTCATCACCAACGCCGTGCTGCAGATGGAAGAGGAGGAGACCCATGGCTGAGAGCGTCCTGAAGGTCGGCACCGAGGTGCCGAAAGAGAACCGCATCGGATTGAAGGCGCTCGACTACGGCGGCCTCAAGTCGACGCTCTGCGCCGGCTGCGGCCACGACGCCGTGAGCAACCAGATCATCCGCGCCTTCTACGAGATGAGCGTCAAGCCGGAGAAGGTGGCCAAGTTCTCCGGCATCGGCTGCTCGTCCAAGACGCCGGCCTATTTCATGTCCCGCTCGCACGGCTTCAACGCCGTGCACGGACGGATGCCGGCCATCGCCACCGGCGCGATCCTCGGCAATCACCAACTGGTGGGCATCGGCGTCTCCGGCGACGGCGACACGGCCTCGATCGGCCTCGGGCAGTTCATGCACATGGTCCGGCGCAACATCCCGCTGATCTACATCATCGAGAACAACGGTGTGTACGGCCTGACCAAGGGGCAGTTCTCGGCCACGGCGGACGAAGGCTCGAAGCTGAAGACGGGCGTGATCAACGACCTGCCGCCGATGGACCTCTGCGCGCTGGCCGTGCAGCTCGGCTGCGGCTTCGTCGCGCGCGGCTTCGCCGGCGATCCGAAGCAGATGGTGAACATCCTCAAGGCCGCCGTGGCCCACAATGGCCTGGCGGTCATCGACGTGATCTCGCCCTGCGTGACCTTCAACAACCACGACGGCTCGACGAAGGGCTACACGTACGCGAAGGAGCACGACGAGCTGCTGCACCAGATCGGCTTCGTCCCCGCGTACGAGCAGATCGAGATCGAGGTCGCGCCGGGCGAGCTGCGGGAGGTGACGATGCACGACGGCTCGCGCATCCTGCTCAAGAGTCTCGAAGAGGATTACGATCCGGGCGACACGGTGCAGGCCCTGCAGCGCCTCCACCGCGCAGTCGAGGCGGGCCAGATGCTCACCGGTCTCGTGTACCTCAAGCCGGAGAAGAAGAGCTTCATCGATCTGCTCAATGTGGTGGATGAGCCGCTCTGGTCGCTCCCCATCGAGCGCACCCGCCCGCCGCGCGAGGCGCTGGAGAAGATCATGAAGGAGCTGATGTAACCGGCCACGTGTCATCCTGAGCCGCGAAGACGGCGAAGGATCTCCTGGCAAGCACGGGGAGATCCTTCGGCGTCTTCGCGCCTCAGGATGACATACGGCGCGGCCCTTGCTGTGTCTGTCATCGGGAGCGATGCCATGACCGACACAAAAGAAGTACGCGACGACGACGCCGGCGCGTCCGACGCCAAGGGTGCGACCGAGGAAAACATGGAGCGGATCACGGAGATCCACGGCAGCGAGGTGCTCGGCTACAAGGGAGAAGGCCGCGGGGAGCACAGCGGCCAGCAGACCACGCGCGACATGGACTCCATGAACGATCTGGCGGACAACCAGAACGTTCCGAAGCAGTAGCGCGTCCCACCTGACGTGCGGAAAGCGCTCGTCGGGATCCTGGCCGTCCTCGTCATCTGCAGCCTCTGGCGCCTCTGGCCCGAGGCCGACGCCGCGGACGATCTGCCCCTCGCGCCCACGCCCGTCGTCGCCCCGCCGCCCGAGGTAACGCCCGTCGCGTGGCACGAAGCGCGGCCGCACTCGGGTGCCATCGGCAGGAACGTGTTCACATATGGCGAGCGGGCGTCCCGCCCGCCAGCGGCGGCGCGTCCCGCGCCGCCGGAGGTGATCGCGCCGCCGATGATCACCGCGGAGCGAGACGCTCCGCGGCCGGCGGGCGAGACGCCCGCTCGCCCTCTGTTCCCCTACACCTACATCGGGCGCTTCGGGCCGGACGCGAACCCGATCGCCGTCTTCTCCGGCAACGGCGAGATCATCAACGCGCGAGTGGGGGAGGTCATCGCCGGCGCGTGGACGCTGCGCGAGATCGGCATTGAGAGCGTGGTCCTCAATGACCAGCGGGTCGCTATCTCTTCTTCAGCGCCGTGAGGCGGCCCTTGGCCTGCTGGTTGTCCGGCGCGATGCGCAGCGCGTCCTCGTAGCAGGCCTGCGCGCGGGAGGTGAGGCCCTCCACCTTGTACAGGTCGCCCAGCGAGATCATCGCGTCCACCATCTCCGGGTCGAGCGACAGCGCGCGCTGGAAGCTCTCCGCGGCGTCGCGCCGCCACTTCGGGTTCCGCTCCTGACACGATCCGAGCAGGTACCACGCCTCGGCGCGGTCGGGCTCGAACTCCACCGCCTGCTTGAGCAGCACGATCGCGCCATAGTAGTCGCCGCTGACCGTCAGCTCACGCGCCTTGTTGTAGTTCTCCTGCGCGATCGAGCGCTGCATTACCCGCTGTTGCAGCGTCGCCTCACTCGCCCCGCGGCCGCCGCGCTGCGAGAGCAGTTTGTCGTACGCGCCGCGCCGCACCTGGTCCTTCAGCACGTTCACCGCCTCGTCGATGCGATGGTGGATGGCCGTCAGCGCGTCGCGCACCACGGGCGGGAACGTGGCCGCGTCGTACTGCCGGTGCAGCAGGTCGCCGGCGGCGATCACCTGCTGCCGCGGCGCCGCCCGCGGGATGTCCAGGAACTGATAGTGATCGAGCTGCGGCAGTTGCCGCGAGAGGGCCACCGCGCGCAGCGAGCGCTGGTCGCTGGAGCCGATCGCCGCGAGCAGCTCCAGGTCGCGCTGCATGTCGTCGAACGATGCCTCCCGCGAGCGGGGCGTCATCCGGTCCACGACCTCGTACAGGCCGGTGGTCATCATGCTGATCACCACCTTCGCCGCGGTCACCGAGTCGTTTCCGTAATGGCGCAGGAATCCTTCGATCGACTGCGGCTCGCGCAGCGCGGAGGCGATGCGCCGCTCCGCGTCCGTGAACGGCAGCGTGTCGAGGGAGAAGCGGCTCTCCCGCGCCGGCGCGATCTCGCGCTTGAGATCCCCCAGCGAGCGGCGGAGCACCAGGCCGTTCGTGATCGCCCGCACCCCTTCCAGCACCAGCGCCGCGGTCGACTGCAGGAAGACCCGCTTGTCCGGCGCGAGCGCCTCGTCCTCGCTGAACGCGGCCGTCCCTTCGTCGAGCGAGAAGAGAGGGATGAAGAGCGAGGCCACCCACTCGCGGAGCAGCGTCTGGCGCGAGGAGCGGTCGAGCAGCCCCGCCTCGTGGAAGCGCGCCACGACATCCGTCGGATCGTCGGCGATGAGCTGCACCGCCCGGTCGGCCGGCACCGCGCTGCGCCGCACCAGGAAGTCGCCCAGCGAGTCCTCCGCCGACGCGGAGGTGATCAGCACCAGCTCCCCCTGCGACCAGTACAGCGCCTTGTGCGCGGGCGGACGAAGAATCGTCAGTTGCCCGGTCTTCCGGTTCTGCAGGATCTCGCCCACCAGCGCCGCAAAAGGCGTGATCTCGACACGCTCGAGGCTCACGTGACACTTCTAACACAGGTAGGACAGCCTTCAGCTCGTCCAATGGATGTACATGGCATGAAACGGGCTCCTTTCAGGTTGCGCCTCATGCCCTGTCAAGGATGACCCTGGTGCTACGATGAAAATGATGAAGATGCTGTTCTTTGCTCTCCTCGCCGCGTCCACGATCACCGCCTCGGCTCAGACGCAGCAGGCGCCCGTGGCCCAGGTTGCGAGCGAGCCCTACGATTTCGTCCTGGCCAAGCTGGCCGCCTCGGAAGGCAAGTACGACGAGGCCCTC
>DATEOX010000199.1:0-5984 GCA_035273585.1 Thermoanaerobaculia bacterium | reverse complement strand
GATGAACACCGAGGCGTCATTGACGGCCGTGGTGTTGTCCTGGTCGAAGTTGCCGTAGTAGTGGCTCCAGGTGTACGAGCCGGTCAGGGTGAGGGCGTTCTGGTGCCACTCCGTCTCGGCCGAGGCCTCGTAGTACTTCGTGAAGGCACCGTCGAGCTCCGTGATGACGTACGTCGAGCCGCTGCCGATGGCCGCCAGGCGCTGGGCGAGGTCGGTGATGTACAGCTCCTGCTTCACCCCCGGCACGTTCGCGCCGAAGCGGGTGCGGGCGTTGTTGTTCGTGTCTTCCCAGTAGTGCTCGCCCTTGCGGTAGCGGCTGTAGAGGCGGCCCGACCAACCGTTGGTGATCTGCTGCGAGGTGCCGATCAGGTACTCCGTGACCCGGGGCGGGTTGAGGTCCTGCACGAACAGCTTGCCCGACGACGACACGTTCGGGTCGACGCCCATCAGCAGACCGGTCTGGTCGAAGTAGACGTTGATGTTCTGGACGAGGTTGCGGTCCCACGACGCGGCGCGCGCGTCGGAGTTCGCCGGAAGGTTATATCGGGCGAAGCTGGTGTACAGCGTATCGGAGCCGTTGTAGGCCCAGGTCACGCCCAGGCGCGGCTGGATGCCCTTGTCGAACGGCACGTTGTACATCTTGTACTGCGTGCCGGGCGACTTGACGAAGCCGGCGATGTTGTCCGCCCGCGCCAGGCCCTGGCCGTAGAGCGTGTCGTTGCTGAGCATCACGCCGACGTTGAACGACCAGTCGTTGAGATGCATCGTGTCGTTCAGCTCGATGTTCTGGGAGCGGAACTCGGAGTGGATCGTCGGCACCGTGCCGGTCGTCTGCTGGCTGACCGAGGCGACGAAGAACGCCGGCTTCGCGGTGCCGCACGCGGCGGCGGGGCAGTTCAGCGAGCCGCCCGGGATGGTGATGTCGCCCCAACCGTTCGAGGTCTGAAAACGGTCCTCCGAGTCTTCGTAACGCTGATAGCCGATGTGCAGGTCGTGGCTCAACGTGTTGCCGAGCGTGTAGTTGTAGGCGAGCTGCGCGTTCTTGCGGAAGAAGCTGTCGTCGTCGCGCAGGAACGGGTAGAAGCCGACCTTGCCGCCGCCCGTCCGTACGCCGTTCTGGAGGTAGCCGTACTTGTCGATGAACGGCTGCACGAACGTGGTCTGCGTCGGGTTCGTGGCGATGACCGTCGGCACGGTGAGGCGGCCGATATTGTCCAGGTTGTTGATGTCCAGGCGCGTGCCGGGCGCCGTGGAGATCTGTACGTCAGCCAGGTTGTCCGCCGTGCCGAAGCCGGGGTTGCGGAAGTCGTAGTACTTGAACGTGGCGAAGCTGCGCGCGTTGATCACCTTCGAGCCTTCGAACGTGCCGATCTGCAGCTTGTTGCTCGAGCCGTTACCGGTCGTGCCG
Organism: Thermoanaerobaculia bacterium; assembly: GCA_035273585.1. Taxonomy (GTDB): domain Bacteria; phylum Acidobacteriota; class Thermoanaerobaculia; order Gp7-AA8; family Gp7-AA8; genus JAFAVZ01. Next base: position 4,576 of record DATEOX010000199.1, on the reverse strand, counting down.
GCGTTGCGGGAGCCGAAGTCATCGCCGGAGCTGTCGTCGCGCTTGGAGTAGCGGTAGCTGGCGTTGAGCAGCCACGACTCGGTCGGGGTGAACGTCAGCTTGCCGAACTCCTCGTTGCGCTTGCTCTCGAACCCCGGCAGGTCGCCGTACAGGTTCGCCTGATTCGAGCGGGTGTAGATGGGGCGGTAGTACGAGGCGTAGAAGTAGAGGCGGTTGTTCATGATGGGACCGCCGACGTTCACGGTGGTCCAGTCGCGGTCCTGCAGGTAGGTGGAGTTCACGGTGCCGGACTGGTCGGCCACCCAACTGTGGTTGAGCACCTGGTAGCCGACTTCGCCGCTGAACCTGTTCGTCCCCGACTTGCTCACCGAGTCGATGAGGAACCCTCCCGCTCGGTCGAAGTCGACGGCCTTGGCGCCGCCCTTGATGACCGTCACCTGGGCGATGTCGTGCGTGGCCGGCTCGGCCACCTGGATGCCGAACAGCGGCATGGTGACGTTCGCGCCGTCGAACATGTACACGTTGTCCTGACCGCTCGCGCCGGCGCTCGCGCCGCGGAACTGGTCGGCCGTCACCTGCACGCCGGGGATCAGCTTCTGCAGATCCTTGTAGTCCTGCGTGACCGGAAGCTTGGTGATCTGGTCGTTGGAGAGGCCGCTGGTGAGCGCGGTCGACTCTTTGTTGACCATCGTGGCCTGGGCCGTGACCGTGATGCTCTCCGACACCCCCTGGACGCCCATGGCGACGTCGGCCGAGGTGTTCTGGTTGAGCTGGACCTCCGCCTTGCGGGTCACGGTCTGCATGCCGCCGAGGGAGAAGGAGAGCGTGTAGCTGCCGGGAAGGAGCGCCGGGAGGTGGTACTCGCCGTTGCTGTCCGTCTCGGTGAGGCGCGGCTGGGGGAGGACGTTCGACCGCGCCTCCACGGTGACACCGGGCAGCGCCTGCCCGTCGGTCGTCACCTTGCCGCTGATGGATCCGGTTTGCTGTGCGAAGAGCGAACTGCAGATAAATGTGAGCAGAAACAGCCAAAGCAGACGGCTGGTGGATCGCATTCTCTCCCCCCTTAAATGGAAGACCACTCAATGAGTTGCTGCAAGTTGTCGCGGATTTTACACCCGAGTTCCCGCGGGGGGCTGGTCACTCGCGGAGGGGCCACTCCAGTTCGCCGAGGAAGCGCTCGTCCTCGCGCCACCGCTCGTGCACGCCGATGTGCAGGTCGAGGAACACTTTCGTCCCCAGGATGGCCTCCAGCTCGACGCGCGCCTCGGTGCCAATGCGCTTGACCATCTCGCCGCCCTTGCCGATCACGATCGGCTTCTGCGACTCCCGCTCGACGTGGATGGTGGCCCAGATGCGCAGGATGTCCTCATCCTCTTCCCACCGATCGACAGAGACGGCGGTGGTATGCGGCAGCTCCTGGGAGGTGTGGGCCAGCACTTTCTCCCGCACGATCTCGGCGGCGAAGAAGCGCTCCGGCTGGGTGGTGTAGTCCTCGGTCGGGTACGCCGCCTCCCCTTCCTCCAGCCTGTTGAAGAAGAGGGTGACGAGGTCGGGAACGCCGTCGCCCCCCGTCGCGGTGACCGGCACGATCTCCTCGAAGAGGCCGAGCGCGCCGTAGTGCTGCATCACCGGCAGCAGCTTGTGCTTCCGCAGCTTGTCGATCTTGTTCAGGATGGCGAAGCGCGGGACGTCGCCCGTCTGGCGCAGCATCTCGATGACGTACTCGTCGCCCTTCCCGAACGGCTCCGACGCGTCGACGATCAGCGCGATGACGTCCGCCTCGGAGAGGCTCGACCGCACGTGGTCCATCATCCGGACGTTGAGCTTGTGCAGCGGCTTGTGAATCCCCGGCGTATCGAGAAACGCGATCTGCCCCCGCTCCTCGTTGAGGATGCCCACGATCCGGTTCCGCGTCGTCTGCGGCTTGTTCGAGACGATCGACACCTTCTGCCCGAGGATGCGGTTCAAAAGGGTGGACTTGCCGGCGTTGGGGCGGCCGACGATGGCCACTACGCCCGATTTCGGTGGCACGCTTGACGTGGTTTGGTCGGTATCGTTCATAGCTCGGCTTTTTGAATTGAGAATTGAGAATTGAGAATTGAGAAAGACGCTCCGCGTCGGCGGGCCTCTTTTTCTCAATTCTCAATTCTCAATTCTCAATTCGAAGTGTCTCATCCTCCTCCCACTCCGGATCCCGCGACACCTTTACCCGATAGATTCTGCGGCGGTCCGCCCGGTCCACCTCGAACTGGTAGCCGTTCTTCTTCACGATCGTGTGCGGGACGGGGACGCGGCCCAGGGTGGTGAAGATCAGGCCGGCGACGGTCTCGTAGTCGTCACCGGCGAGGTCGGCCTCGAGCAGTTCTTCCAGCGTCTCGACGCGAAGCAAGCCGCTGACCAGGTACTCGCCGTCGCCGAGGTCGACGATCGTCGCCTCGTCGTCCTCGTGCTCGTCGGAGATGTCGCCGACGATGTCCTCGATGATGTCCTCGATGGTGATGATGCCCGCCGTGCCGCCGTACTCGTCGACCACCACCGCCACCTGCAGGTGCTCGCTCTGGAACTCGTGCAGCAGTTCGCTCACCTTCTTCGTCTCGGAGACGAAGTAGGGCGGCATGGCCAGGTCGGCGGGCGCCTTCTTCTCCCCCTTCAGGACCACGTCGTACACGTCCTTGATGTGCACGAAGCCGATGATGGTGTCGATGCTGTTCTGGTAGATGGGGATGCGCGAGTACTTCGACTCGCTGAAGAGCCGCGCCAGCTCCTCGATCGAGCCGCGTGCGTCGAAGGCCAGGACGTCGATGCGCGGCGTCATCAGTTCCCGCGCCATCCGGTCGCCGAAGTCGACGATCGACTGCAGCATCTTCCCTTCCGACTTCTCGAGGATGCCCTCTTCCTCGCCGACGTCGATGTACGCCTGCACCTGGTCGTCGGTCACTTCCTCGTCGTCCGCGTCGTTCTCATCCTCCCGCTCCATCCGCTCCACGAGCCGGCGCAGCGGATGGAGCAGCGGCCAGAACGCGTAGTAGAAGAAGTGGGTGACGGGGATGATGGCCTTCAGCATCCGCTCGTCCAGCTCCTCGGGGAACATGGCCAGGACGAACTTCCAGACGATGACCACGCCGATCCAGATCACACCGGCGATGAGGCAGGCGTAGCCGACCCGGCGGTCGTCGAAGAGGAGGACGGTGGAGGCGATGCCGATGGCCAGCCCGATCTGGAGCAGCGAGCCGCTCACGAGCTGCAGGTTCTGCGCATCGAACTGCAGCCAGCGGCCGCGCCCTTCGAGGTCCGGGTCGCCGGTCAGGCGCCGCAGGCCGACCGGACCGACCTGCTGGGCGAAGTGCCGCGCCGCATCGAACAGGAGGAAGAGCAGGCCGCAGACGACGGTCAGAACGAATGCTACGACGTGCGAGCCGCTACTTCCCATCTCCGCTTGGGCGGATTCTAGCGTAAGCGCGCCCCGTGTCATCCTGAGCCGCGAAGACGGCGAAGGATCCGTGCCGATCTCGCGCCGCGCCTGAAGGTACGGATCCTTCGGCGTCTTCGCGCCTCAGGATGACAGCGCGGACAGCCTGTCGAACTCGTCGTCCGTCAGCTCGATCCCCGCCGCCGCGACGTTCTCCTCCAGATGCTTCACGCTGGAGGTTCCGGGGATGGGGAGCATCACCGGCGTCCGCCTCAGCAGCCAGGCCAGCGCGATCTGCGCCGGCGTCGCGTCATGCTTCTTCGCCACCTCCGCCAGCGCGCCGCCGCTCCTGGCCAGCTTGCCAACGTTCAGCGGATACCAGGGGATGAACCCGATGTTCTCCCGATGGCAGTAGTCGACCACCGGCTCCCACTCCCGGTCGGCCATGTTGTACCGGTTCTGCACGCTGACGACGTCCAGCACCCGCCGCGCCCGCTCGATCTGCTCGACGGTCACCTCGGAGAGGCCGACGTGCCTCACCTTCCCTTCCGCCTGGAACTGCTTGATGGCCGCGAACTGCTCCTCCTCCGGCACATCGTCATCGATTCTGTGCAGTTGCCAGAGATCGATGCGCTCGACCCTCAGCCGCTTCAGGCTCCCTTCCAGCTCTTCCCGCAGCCGCTCCGGCCTCGCGTTCGCCTCCCACTTGCCCGGACCCGACCGGTCGAAGCCGCCCTTGGTCGCGATCACCAGCCCTTTCGGATACGGATGGAGCGCCTCGGCGATCAGCTCTTCGCTGACATGCGGCCCGTACGACTCCGCGGTGTCGATCAGGTCGATGTTCAGCGCGACGGCGCGGCGCAGCACGGCCAGCGCTTCAGCGCGATCGCGCGGCGGCCCCCACACCCCTTCGCCGGTGATGCGCATGGCGCCGAAGCCGAGCCGGTGCACGGGCAGGTCGCCGCCGAGGTGGAAGGTGCCGGAGAGGGATGCATCCATGAGGCGCGTCAATTCAAGAACATCGCCACGAGCGCGGCGACGATCGAGACTTTCATCAGCCCCTCGGCCTGTTTGTGCAGCCGCGGGAAACGCTCATCGCGCTTCTCGATGGCCGGCTCGAGGTAGAAGATCTCGTACAGGACGGCGGCCGCCATCACGCAGATGGCC
>DATEOX010000198.1:0-6094 GCA_035273585.1 Thermoanaerobaculia bacterium | reverse complement strand
ATGGACGCGACGGAGACCGTGAATCGCATCATCTCCGTCTTCCCCCCGCACCAGCAGAAGCAGATCCGCCTGCAGCTCGCGGCCGTCCTCAAGGCGGTCATCTCCCTCCGCCTCCTGCCGCGCGCGGACGGCCTGGGGCGGGTGCCGGCGGCGGAGGTGCTGATCTCGACGGCCTACATCCGGGACTGCATCGAGAACAAGGAGAAGACGAAGCTGATCAAGGACGCGATCGCGGCCGGCACGTCGCAGTACGGCATGCAGACGTTCGATCAGTCGCTCTACACGCTCTACAAGAACGGGCTCATCACGCTCGACGAGGCGCTGCGGCGCGCGTCGAACCCGGACGAGTTCCGCCTCAAGCTGCAGGGCATCCAGTCGACGTCGGACATCTCCCGGGAGGAGATGGAGTCGAAGCTGACGGTGAGCGGCGCGGAGTCGAACGACCCGTTCGGCGACGACTCGCCCTTCGACTTCAGCAACTCGGTCTGAGGTGGACTGCTACGCTGCCGCGCTGCGCATCCTGAGCTTCCGCTTCAACTCCGTCGCGGAGCTGCGGCGGAAGCTGCGGGCCAAGAAGTTCTCCGACGACGACATCGCGACCACCCTCGAGCGCCTGCGCGAGGAGAAGTGGCTGGATGACGAGCGCTTCGCCTCGTCGTTCGTGCGCACCCGATCGTCCAAGCGCATCGGCCGTCTGCGCATTCTGCGCGAGCTGTCGTCCGCCGGCGTGTCGTCCGAGGCCGCGTCGCGCGCCGTCGCGGAGAACCTCGATCCGGAGCGGGAGCGCTCCGAGCTGGTTGCTCTCTGCCGCAAGAAGCTCGAGGCGCTCCGCCGCAAGCGCGGCGACGAGTACGCCGCCTCGGATGATGGGCGGGCGAAGCTGATGGCCTCCCTCTCGCGCAGCGGATTCGAGACGTCGGCGGTGATCGAGGTAGTGGATGAGGCGCTGAAGTAGCAGCAACTCGCCGGGATGACAGCGAACCGGCCCGCTGTTACGATCCGCGCCCTCATGCCGACCACGAATCAGATCCGAGAACAGTTTCTGAAGTACTTCGAGGCGAACGGCCACCGCCGCGTCTCCAGCTCCTCGCTCGTCCCGGCCGGCGACCCAACGCTGCTCTTCACGAACGCCGGCATGAACCAGTTCAAGGACGTCTTCCTCGGCCGCGAGCAACGCGATTACAAGCGCGCCACCACCTCCCAGAAATGCGTCCGCGCCGGCGGCAAGCACAACGACCTGGAGAACGTCGGGCGCACCGCGCGCCACCACACGTTCTTCGAGATGCTCGGCAATTTCTCCTTCGGCGACTACTTCAAGGAAGAGGCGATCCGCTTCGCCTGGGATCTGGTGGTCAACGTCTGGAAGCTCGATCCGGAGCGCCTCTGGTTCTCGGTCTTCGAGGGCGACGGCAACGTCCCGGCCGATGAGGAAGCCGAGCGGCTGTGGGTCGAGGCCGGCGCGCGCCCGGAGCGCGTGCTGCGCTTCGGCAAGAAGGACAACTTCTGGTCGATGGGCGACACCGGCCCGTGCGGCCCCTGCTCCGAGATCCACTACTTCCGCGGCGACGACATGTCGAAGAACGTCGCGGCCCTCGTCAACGGCGAGGGCGACGACACGATGGAGATCTGGAACCTCGTCTTCATGCAGTACGACCGCGACGCGGACGGCAAGCTCACCCCGCTCCCCGCGCCGTCCGTCGATACCGGCATGGGCCTGGAGCGCGTCACGAGCGTGCTGCAGAAGGCGGCCACGAACTACGACATCGATCTCTTCCAGCCGCTGATGCGGACCATCGCGCAGATCAGCGGACACCAGTACACGGCGAGGATGGACGACGAGCTCGACTCCGCCGTCCGCGTCCTCTGCGATCACTCCCGCGCCGCGACGTTCCTCATCAGCGACGGCGTGATCCCATCCAATGAAGGCCGCGGCTACGTGCTGCGGCGCATCATTCGGCGGGCGATCCGCTTCGGGCGCAAGCTGCCCAAGCCGGTCGTCCTCTCCGAGCTGGTCGACTCCGTGATCGAGTCGATGGGCGGCGCCTACGCGGAGCTCCACGGGCGGCGCGACGCGGTCCTCCTCACCCTCGGCTCGGAAGAGGAGCGCTTCTCGCGCACGCTTTCGACCGGCATGGAGCGCGTCGGCGCCATCCTCGACGCCGTCCGCGCCCGCGGCGAGCGCGTCCTCGGCGGCGAGGAGGTCTTCCGCCTCTACGACACCTACGGCATCCCGGTCGACCTCATCGCCGAGCTGGCCGAGGACGAGGGCGTCACGCTCGACCGTGAAGGCTTCGAGCAGATGATGTCGAGCGCGCGGGCCAAGGCGAAGGCGTCCTCGAAGTTCCAGTCGTCGACGGATGCCGGCGCGTTCGCGCGCATCGCGGAGAAGACCGGGCCGGTGGAGTTCGTCGGCTACGAGCGGTACAGCGGCGTGCCGTCCGTCGTGAAGGCGATCGTCATCCAGGGGGAGGAGCAGGACGTCCTGCATCACGGCTCCGAGGCGGAGGTGGTGCTCTCGCCGACGCCGTTCTACGCGGAGTCGGGCGGGCAGATCGGCGACGCCGGGACGCTGGAGTGGCTTGACGAAGTCAATGGTCAAATCGGGCGGGCCACGGTGCTCGACACGCAGAAGCCGGTGGGCGACCTGGTCGTCTCCCGGGTGCGCGTCGATGAGGGGCACCTGCCTGTCGGCGCCACGGTCTCGGCCTCGGTGCCGGTGCCGCAGCGCCTCGACACGACCGCCAATCACACCGCCACGCACCTCCTGCACAAGGCGCTGAAGGACGTCCTCGGGCCGACGGTGCAGCAGGCCGGCTCGCTCGTCGCCCCCGATCGGCTGCGCTTCGACTACACCGCGCCGGCCGCGCCGTCCGAGGAGCAGCTCGCGGCCATCGAGGACCAGGTCAACGAGAAGATCCGGGCGAACCTGGAAGTGACGAAGACCGTGATGCCCATCGCCCAGGCGAAGCAGAGCGGCGCGGTGGCCATGTTCGGCGAAAAGTACGGCGACCAGGTGCGCATCGTGGCCGCGGGCGACTACTCGCGCGAGTTCTGCGGCGGCTGCCACGTGAACCGGACGGGCGACATCGGCATCTTCAAGATCGTCTCCGATCGGTCGCTGGCTGCCGGCGTGCGCCGGATGGAAGCGCTCACCGGCCGCGGCGCGCTGGAGTACTTCCGCCGCCTCGACGACACCGTCGGCGCACTGCAGTCGCAATTGAACACGGCGCCGGCCGAGCTGCCGTCGTTCGTCCGCTCCCTCCAGGAGAAGCAGAAGCAACTCGAAAAGGAGCTCAAGCAGCTCAAGATGAAGCTGGCCTCCGGCGGGTCATCCGGCGCGGCGAAGGATGACTCGATCGACATCGACGGCGTGCGCCTGTTGACCCGCCTCGTGGAGAACGTGGAAGGGGGCGACCTGCGCAACCTCGCCGACACCCTCCGCTCGAAGCTCAAGAGCGGCGTGGTCGTGCTCGGGTCATCCGGCTCCGGCAAGGTGTCGCTCCTGGTCGGCGTCACGCGCGACCTCGTCGACCGCCTGCCCGCGACGTCGCTCATCGCCAAGCTCGCCCCGATCATCGGGGGAAAGGGCGGTGGGAAGCCGGATCTCGCCCAGGCGGGCGGCAAGGACCCGGACAAGCTGACCGAGGCGCTGGAGAACGCGCAGGGGGCGGTGCGGGAGCTGTTGGGGGCGTAGGACGCAATGGATCTCGAGGACGAGCTCGCCGCGCTGCGCGATGCGCTCGAGGCTGAAAAGCTTCCGTATGCGCTCTGCGGCGGCCTCGCCCTGGCCATACACGGCATTCCCCGGATGACCGTAGACATCGATCTCCTCGTGCAGCCGGAGGATGTTCCGCGCATCGAGGACGCCGCGGCCCGGCTCGGCTTCAGGATCAAGGCGCGCCCGATGAGCTTCTCCGGCGGCGCGGTGGAGATTCGGCGCGTGACGAAGATCGACGCGGCCAGCGGCGATACACTCCTCCTCGATCTGCTCCTGGTCACTCGCGCGAATGAGGAGGCGTGGCAGACCCGGCAACGCGCCGAGTGGCGGGGCCGCGATCTGTGGGTAGTATCGCGGGAAGGATTGGTCTTGCTGAAGAAGTTTCGGTCGAGCGACCAGGACCTCGTCGACATCAAACGGCTGCGAGAGGACTCATGAGCAACGTCGATTACTCGGAACGCGCAATCGCCCAGCGCATTCGACAGGTGTCGCAGCTCCGGAAGCTTGGCCTCTCCCTCGGCAAGGCGAAGATCATCCCTCCGACGCCACCGGCCGAGCCGTCGAAGAAGCGCTGACCCTCAGTGGCTCCTGCGGTGCGGCGGCGTCGCCTCCGGGATCGCGTTCCCCACCGTCACGTTCACCGTCCGGCTGTCGACGCTGCCGCAGGCGTTCGAGATGCGCACCCAGTAGCTCGTCGCGTCGGTGATCGCCCCCGTGGTGAACGTGCGGCCGGTGCCGCCCGAGAGCGGGAAGAGCGTCGAGCCGCTGTAGCCGGAGTACCACTGATAGGAGAACGGCCCGCTGCCGATCGGGGAGACCTCGAGCTGCGCGACGTTGTTGCGGTTCACGACCCGGTCGAGCGGCTGGCCCGTGCCGAGGAGCTGGGGCGGGTCGCACGTGACGTTGAGGACGAAGCTCGTGGACGCCGTCTGGTCGCCGCCCACGGCGGTGAGGAACACCGGGTACGAGCCGGGAAGCGTCGTCGGGCTGGTCTTGATCGTCAGCGTCGAGTTGCCGCGGCCGGGCGCCACGATCGAAGACGGGGTGAGCGTCACGATCACGTCCTCCGGCAGGCCGGCGGCGTTGATGAAGACGTCGTTCGGGAAGTTGGCCGCGGTCTGGATCGTGAGCGGGACGGTGATGGTCTGGTCGTTGCCGACCGAGCGGTCATCGAGGTCCGGAATCGTGAGGGAGATCTGCGGCCCGGCCGGGCCGGCATTCGCGCCGCAACTGGCGCGCGCCGTGCCGCCGGTCATCGTGACGGAGTAGCCGCCCTGAGCCTCGCCGAGGAAGGTGGAGATCCAGAGCGTGACGGGGCCGGTGAAGTCGGGGGTGACGGTGAGCGTGGTGGACGTCTCGGTGCTGTTGGACGTCTCGTTGAGGATGGAGAGCGTCGCCGTGCCGCCCGCGTCGGCCAGGCCGCGCATGATGCCGAGGTTGGGGAAGATGTCGCCGGAGGTGCGGTTGACCGTGACGTTGACGGGGGTGCCGGTGGTCACGTCGAAGCAGTACCAGTCGTAGCCATCGATCGGATCGCTCCAGCCGATCGTCCCCGTGGCGGGAGTGGCCGGCGCGAGGCCGCCGTCGTAGGTGATGACTTCCGTCGACCCCGGCACGTGCGTCGCGAACGCCGCCGGTGCCGCGAGCACCGCGCAGAGGAGAACCGCCGCTATCCGACCCAACCGCATGCCACACCCCCCGAAAAGCGTTTTCCAGAATACGGGAATACCGAATGATAGGCTCGGGGTAGGGACGACGCAAATGACCCCCGCACCCGAGACCGCCACGCACGCCTGGGGGACGCAGCCGGAGATGTTCGGCCCGCGTCACGAGCACCGCCTGGGGATGATCGTGCGCGAGGTGCAGCGCCTCCCCCGCAACGCGCGCATCCTCGACGGCGCGGTCGGCCTCGGGCAGCTCGCCGTCCGGATGCAGCGCGCCGGCTACCGGGTGGTGGGCATCGACTACTCCTTCGAGGCCGCCCTGCACGTGAAGCGGACGACGTCGCTGCCCGCCGTCGTCGGCGACCTGACCCGCATGCCCTTCCGCACCGGCGCCTTCGACGCCGTCACGACCGGCGAGACGCTCGAGCATCTCGACGACGACGCCTCCGCCGCCGGCGAGATCGGCCGCATCCTGGCCCCCGGCGGCACGTGCATTGCCACCGTCCCCGCGCTGCGCAGCCTCTGGTCCGCCTCGGATGACTACTATGAGCACCGCCGCCGCTACTCCCGCGCCGAGCTGACGAGCCTCTTCCGCCGCGCGTCGTTCAGGATCGAGAAGGCGTCGTTCTGGGGCTTCCCGGTGGTGCTCGCCTACGACACGCTGTTCCTGCTGCCGATGAACAAGCGCCGCGCGCGCCGCCGGGTGACGGAC
>DATEOX010000197.1:0-5424 GCA_035273585.1 Thermoanaerobaculia bacterium | reverse complement strand
GTGACGAATCCGGACAGCCAGAGCGGCACGTTCAACGGCTTCAGCTACACCGCGGCCGGGCCGTCCATCAGCAGCGTCACGCCGGGCACCGGCTCGACCGCCGGCGGCACGGCGATCACCATCAGCGGCTCGGGCTTCCAGAGCGGCGCGGCGGTGACGATCGGCGGCGTCGCGGCCACGAACGTCGCGGTCGTCAGCGGCTCGACCATCACTGCGGTCACGCCGCTCGGCCCGACGAACGAGCAGGCCACGCAGCCGAAGGACGTCACGGTGACGAATCCCGACGGGGCAGCGGCGACGCGCAGCGGCGGCTTCACCTACACGGTGCCGCCGCCGGCCGTCGATGCGGTCTCGCCCAACTCCGGGCCGCCGGCCGGCGGCGTGACGGTGACGATCACCGGCGCCGGCTTCTCCAGCGCCGTGACCAGCTCCGTCACCTTCGGCGGCACCGCCGCCACGAACGTGCAGGTGGTGAACGCCGTGACCATGACGGCCGTCGCCCCCGCGCACGCCGCCGGGACGGTGGACGTGGTGGTGCGGGTGGGGACGAGCACGGTGACGAAGGCCGGCGCGTTTAAGTACGAGGAGTCGCCGAAGCGGCGGCGCGCGCTCCGGTAAAAAGGGAAGAGGGCGACGCGGCGCGCCGTTAGCCACGCCATGCGCCGTATCGTCCTCATCGCCCTTTTGTCTGCCACGGTCGCGTCCGCCGCGACTGCCCCGAAGACCTTTGACGCGACCTATGTCGCCACCGTCGCCGGCATCCCGGAAGGGGTGAAGGAGCTGAAGCTCTGGATCCCGCTCCCGGTCACGCGCGGGGCGCAGACGGTCAGCAGCGTCGCCATCGATGCGCCGTACGCGTTCGAGCGCCACAAGGACGGCGGCAACGAGTACGCCTTCACCACGATCGCCAATCCGCCGCCAGGGGACCTGACGGTGAAGGTCCGTTTCAACGCCACGCGGCGTGAGGAGACGGCCACGGCGCCGTTCGAGACCTCCGCCACGCGCGCGGAGATCTACCGCGCCCTGCAGGCGGACCGCCTCGTCACCCTCTCGCCCCGCGTCCGCAAGCTGGCGGATGAAGTGACGGCGGGCCGGAAGGGAACGATGGAGCAGGCCAAGGCCATCTACGATCACCTCCTGGCCACCATGACCTACGACAAGACGGAGCCCGGCTGGGGCAAAGGCGACACCGAGCGCGCCTGCGACATCCGCAAGGGCAACTGCACCGACTTCCACTCGCTCTTCATGTCCCTCGCTCGGGCCAAAGGCATCCCGGCGCGCTTCGTCATCGGCTTCCCGCTCACCGCGGCCGACGGCAATGTGAAGGGCTACCACTGCTGGTCGGAGTTCTACGTGAAGGGCCGCGGCTGGGTGCCGGTCGATGCGTCCGACGCCTCGAAGTCGAGCGACCCGGCGATGCGCGCGTATCTCTTCGGCAATCTCGATGCGAACCGCGTGCAGTTCACGGTCGGCCGCGACCTGACGCTCACGCCGAAGACGTCGCAGCCGCTGAACTACTTCATCTATCCGCGCGCCGAGGCGGATGGGCAGGAGGTCGGGACGCCGGCCATTGCGCTGCAGTTCCGCGAGGTCGCCTCCTCGGGAGTGACCGGCCGATGAGGAGCATGCTGGCCGCCATCGCGCTGGTCATCACCACCGCGGCGTTCGCCGGCAATCCGCCCACGCCGGGGACCGGTACGTTCACCACCATTGAGGCGCTGGAGTTCGCGAACGTCGACGGCAAGCCGCTCCTGCTCGACCTGCGCATCCCGGACGGCCCCGGCCCGTTCCCGCTCATCGTCTACCTGCACAGCGGCGCCTGGATCAGCGGCGACCGCAGCGGCGGGCCGGCCATCCGCCAGGCCTCGCGCGGCTACGCGGTGGCCAGCATCGACTACCGCCTCGCGCCGCAGTACGTCTGGCCGGCGCAGCTCGAGGACTGCAAGGCCGCCGTCCGCTGGCTTCGCGCGCACGCGGCGCAGTACCGCCTCGATCCGGCGCGCGTCGGCGTCTTCGGTACCTCGTCCGGCGGACATCTCGCCGCCATGCTCGCCACCACCGCCGGACGCCCCGAGTTCGAAGGCGCCTACCTCGGCAATCCCGAACAGTCGAGCGCGGTGAAGGCGGTGGTCGACTTGTACGGACCGACCGACCTGCTCAGGCTCGACGAGCAGAAGCTCCCCTGCATCCCGCTCGACGGCAACGCGTCGTACATGCCGCCCTCGCTCCTCATGGGCTGCCCCATCCAGCAGTGCAAGGAGAAGACGCAGACCGCCAGCCCGATGAATTACGCCACGGCCGCCGCGCCGCCGTTCCTCATCCTGCACGGCCTGCTCGACTGCCTCGTGCCGTGGCAACAGAGCCAGTTGCTCGACGACGCGCTGAAGGCGAAGGGGGTCGACTCGAAGCTGGTCTACCTGCTCACCGCCGGCCACGCGGACCACCAGTTCGACGATCAAAAGTACAAGCAGATGGTGAGCGACTTCCTCGACGAGAAGCTCCGCGGACCGCTGCCGCAGAAGCGGCGCGCCGCGCGGTGACGCGGTACGCCGTCCCATCCGCAGCCGGGTCGATTGACAGGCGGCGCCGCCGGTCCTACGTTGCAGCCATGCGACAGGTCGGCCGCAACGTTCTCGTCCTTGCCCTCTACTGGGTCATCGGCTTCCTCCTCATCCAACTGACCGAACAGCACGGCACCGTCGCGACCGACGTCGCGGAAGTCGTGGCCGCGATCGCCGGCATCGCGCTGGCGTTGTGGCTGCGGGCGCGCGTCGCGCTGTTCCTCGTCGCAGCGTTCGGCGCGTTCGTCACGGCGGAGTTGGCGATTCACGCGTACTACGGCGGGCAGTCGGTGCAGGGGGCGCCGCGGCATTTTGCCGTGCTCGGGGCGGCGCTGATCGGCACCGCCGCCGGGGCGCTGCTCGTCGCTCGGCGGCCGGCCGGCGCGGTATAGTGCGGCGATGCTGATCTTCCTGCACGCCACCTCCGCGCCGCACATGCATCCGGAAGAAGTCGTGGCCGTCCTCCTTCTGGCCACGCTCGGCTTCCTCTGGACGTTCGCCCGCCGCCAGCGGTCGTAGCGTCAGAGCAGCGTACACGCCTCCTCGAAGCTGAGCCGCGGCAGACGGGGCGTCAGGTTCGCGGGATCGCCGTACCCGAGGTTGCACAGAAAGTTCGACTTCACATGTCCCTCGGGGAAGAACTCCTCCGTGCAGTCGGCGCACTCGCGGCCGGCATCGAAGAACTCGGCGTCCACCTTCGCGTTGTCGAAGCCCGAGAGCGGGCCGGCGTCGAGACCGAGGGCGCGCGCGGCGAGGATCAGATAGGCGCCCTGCAGCGATGAGTTGCGCCGCGCCGTGACTTCGACCAGCTCCGGCGTGTTCGCGAAGAGCTCGCGCATCCGCGGATTGTGCGGGAAGAGCTTGGGCATCTTGTCGTAGAACTTCAGGTCGAAGGCGATGATGGCCGTCACCGGCGCGGTCATCACCTTCTCCACGTTGCCCGCCGACAGCGCGGGAAGGAGGCGCTTCTTCCCCGCAGCCGTGCGGAGGAAGACGATGCGCGCCGGGTTGGCATTCGCGCTCGTCGGCGCCCAGCGCATCAGCTCGTACAGCTCGCGCAGCGTCTCGTCGCCGACCGGCTTCTCCAGCCAGTGGTTATGAGTGCGCGCTTCGTAGAAAAGCTGGTCGAGGGCGCCGGAGTCGAGCGGGTCGTGCATGCAATTCAACGTCCCGCGGTGCGCCGCAGCACGCGACCCGGCAGCGCGTCCGTCATCTTTCCGTCGCGCAGCACCGGCACGCCGTTGACCAGCACGCTGCTGATCCCTTCCGCGTAGTGATGCGGATCCTCGTACGTCGATGTGTCGCGGATCTTCGCCGCATCGAAGACGACGACGTCCGCCTTCATCCCCGCGCGGAGGACGCCGCGGTCGGCGAAGCGCACCCGCGATGCGGCGAGCGAGGTCATCCTGCGCACCGCCTCCTCGAGCGTGAACAGCTTCTCGTCGCGCACGTAATGGCCGAGGATGCGGGGGAAAGTGCCGTAGGCGCGCGGATGGGCGCCCGTCTCTTTGGCCGCGCCGACCACCGCGCCGGAATCGGAGCCGATCGCCACCCACGGCTGCTTCAGCGCATATTTCAGATCATCCTCGGAGAGTCCAAAGTAGATGGCGATGGGCGACGAGATGCTCGCCTCGAACAGCCGCAGCGCGGCCTCGGCCGGCGTGGTGTTCATCGCCTTGGCGATGTCCGCCAACCGCTTGCGCTCGTACTGTTTCATCTCCGGCGTGCCGCCCGGCACGTTGCGGATGAGGATCGAGGTGCCGTCGCCGACGCGCATCGCCTCGGCCACACGTTTCCGCGTGGCGGGCTCCTTCAGCCGCGCGACGAACGGCAGGTATCCGCCCTCCAGCGCCCACGCCGGCACGAGCGAGGTGAGGTCGGTGGAGGTGGCGGTGTAGGGATACACGCTCGACTCGATGTCGACACCGCTCTTGCGCGCCGCCTCGATCTTGGCCACGACTTCCGGCATGTGGCCGCGCATCGTGCCGCCGACTTTGAGGTGGAAGGTGTTGACCGGCACCTTCGCCTCGCGCCCGATGCGCAGCGCCTCGTCGATGGCCGGCAGGATGTCGGCCGACTCGCTGCGCAAGTGCGTCCAATAGGCGCCGCCGTACCTGCCGCTCACCCGCGCGAGCGCGATCAGCTCCTCGGTCTTGGCGAAGCGGCCGGGCGGATAGATCAGCGCCGTGGTCAGCCCCACCGCGCCGGCGCGCATCGACTCATCGACGATGCCTTCCATCCGCTTCAGTTCCGCCGCGGTCGGCGCGCGGTCGGCCGTGCCGAGGACGATCTCCCGCGGGTTCGCCGCGCCGATGTAGAACGCGAAGTTGATGGCCGAGCCGCGCTTCTCCAGGAACTGCATGTACTCGGCGAGCGAGCGCCACGTCACCTCCGGGAAGCCGGGCGGGCGGGTGCGGTTCATCTCCGCCGCCATCGCGTCGTCGATCGGCCCCGGCGAGTGCCCCTCGCCCGTGACCTCCGTCGTGACGCCCTGCCGCACCTTGCCCTCCAGGTGCGGGTCGATCAGCACCGAGCCCTCCGAGTGGCCGAGAAGGTCGATGAAGCCGGGCGTGACGACTTGGCCTTTTGCGTCGATCGTCTGCCTGGAGGTGGCCTTGGAGAGGTCACCGACGGCGGCGATGGCATCGCCGCGGATGCCGACGTCCGCGCGGAAGCGCGCCTTCCCCGTGCCGTCGATCACCTCGCCGTCGATGATGCGGATGTCGTAGTCGGCGGCGGCCTTCGCGGCCGGCGCGCGCTCGGCCGGCGCATTCGTGGTCGCGGGCGCCGCGCAGGTGAGGGCGAGCAGGAGGAGCGAGAGGCGCATGCCGCGTTGCGGTGCAACCTCCGCGCTCAGAGCGCC
>DATEOX010000196.1:0-3929 GCA_035273585.1 Thermoanaerobaculia bacterium | reverse complement strand
GGCCGTGCCGGCTAGAGCTGGTTGTACGGAACATTGTCCATCGTGTTGCCCGGGGCCTTGCTCTTCACGTCGATCACCCCCGGCCCGTTCTGGTTGAGGTTCTCCGTGTTCGTGTCCGCCATCTCGTCCGGGTTGGCCGGGTTGTCCTGCACCAGCTCCCAGTCCTCCTGCTTGGTGATGGGGTCCTTGGGGATCTTGCGCAGGTAGTTCGGCACGAGCTCGTTCAGGTCGTTCGGGTAGCGCTGCTTGTCGGCGTAGAAGTTGTCGATGGCCTTGCGCATCTCGAACAGGTTGTCCTTGAGCGCGGCCTCCTGCGCCTTCCGCTGGGCGTTCTTCACCTGCACCACGGCCACGCTGGCCAGGATGCCGATGATGGTCACGACGACGATCAGCTCGATGAGGGAGAAGCCGGCCTGCTGGTTCTTTCTTCTACGCTGTTTCATGGATCACCATTCGTTGTAGTGCGTCTTGCCGTCGAGCGCCAGGGCGCGCGACTTGGAGCGGACCTCGTACACGTTGTTGCCGTTGCCGTCGCCGGAGAGGTCGGGGTCGTCCATGTCGGAGAGCTCCTGCCACTCCTTCTTGCCGGTCATGGGGTCGACCAGGTCGCGCTGCCGGAGGAGCTTGATCTTCTTGCCGTTGCTCAGCTCCACGCCTTTGATCAGCTCCTCGAGGTCCTTCGGATAGTCGCCCTGCCCGAGGTCGGGAGGGCTCTTGATGTTGTTCGGCGCGGGCGCCAGCCGCAGCTCGTGGTAGCGGTCGATGGCGTCCGTGATCTTGCGCAGCCGCTCCCGCAGTTCCAGCTCCTTCTGCCGCCGGATCCCGAAGCGCGCCACCGGCACCGCCATCGCCGTCAGGATACCGATGATGGCGCAGACGGTGATGAGCTCGGCGATGGTGAAGCCGTGGTTGGATTTGGGCTGCATGGTTCTTGGGTGCGAGTTGTTGGTTGTTGGTTGTTGGTTGTTGGTAAAACCGTTATCGGTTGTCAGTTATCGGTTGTCAGGTGCCGGTTCGGTCTCTACTGACAACCGACAACCGACAACGGTTTTCTACTAACAACTAACAACCAACAACTACTCGACCTTCGCCCTCCCCCCCGTCACCGCCGATACCACGGCGTCGCCGGCGGCGGTGTGGAAGGCGGGCTGCTCCATGATCAGGAACGTGTCGCCGGAGAGGCCGCCGTGCACCCGCAGGGCCATGACCTCGCCTCCGCTGATGAAGACCAGCGGCTTGCCGTCCGAGGAGGTGATGCGCACCAGGCCGGCGTCGCGGTTGATCGTGGCCACCGGCGGCGCCTTCGGGTCGATGCGCAGCGCGCTGCCGAAGAGCACCTCATTGATGTCCAGCGAGCGCGGGTCGTAGTGCAGCAGCAGCTCCGTCGTGCTCAGGCCGTCGAGGTCCATCCCCACCACGTTCCACAGCTTCTCCTCCCCCGGCTTGATCGGCAGCGTCACCGGCTGCGGTCCGATCCGCGGCGAGAGCGCCGGGGCGGAGGAGGAGGCGGTGGCGGTCACGGACATCGAGGCCGCCTTCACCGGCGACTTCGTGGTGTCGAGCTGCACCTGCGGCTCGGGGATCGGCGCGGGGAGCTGCGGGTTCGGCGGCTGCGGGTTGTTCCGGTTGAAGACGTCCGTCGGACCGCTGCCGGTCGGGACGCGCGTGCCGGGCGCGTTCGGCGCCTGCGGCTGGATGAAGTTGCCGGGCTCGCTGTCGTTGAGCGGGAGGTTCTGCGGGTTCGGCGGATTGTTCGAGAACTGCGTCCCGGTCGCGGTGAACGGGTCGATGCCCGCCTGCGACTCGATGCGCGGCGACACGCCGCGGAAGGTCAGGTTGTTCGTCGTTCCCACCCACATCGGCGCCAGGTCATCCTCGGTGATGTCCGGGATGCGAATGATGTGCGGCGTCATGGTCAGCAGCAGGTCCGTGCGCTGCTGCCCCTTCGTCTGGTTCGTGAAGAGGCGGCCGATGACCGGGATGTCCCCCAGGAACGGCGTCTTGTTGTCCGTCTGCGTCTTCGTGTCCTGAATCAGGCCGGCCAGGAAGTTCGTCTCGCCGTCCTTGAGGCGGATGGTCGACTCGATGGTGCGCGTGGAGAACGTCGGCTGGGCCGGCACGTCGGCCGTCCCCGTGCCGGGCGCGTTCGCGCCGGGGTTCGACACCTCGACCGTCAGCTTGAGCGTGACCTCGCGGTTGTGATGCACGCGCGGCTCGATCGAGACCTTGATGCCGACGTCCTGGTACTGATACGAGGTCGCCGGCAGGCTGCCCGTCGTCCCTGACTGCACGGCGGTGGTGAACGTCGTCACCGGCACCGGGATGCGCTGGCCGATGTGCAGCGTCGCCTTCTCCCCCTCGGAGATGCGCAGCTCGGGGTTGGCCAGCAGCTCCGAGTTGCCTTCCGACTTGAGGAGGCTGTACTGGACGGTGGGCATGGTGAACTGGAACGCGTCGCTGCCCAGGGTCCGGAGCTGCGAGAGGGTGATCGTGCCGATCTTCGCCGAGGTCGTGACGCCCTTGTCGTCCGTCGCGCCGCGGTAGGCGGCGATCTCGCCGTTCGTGCCGGCGACGTTGAGGCCGATGTTGCGCGTGGTGTTCAGGTCGAGCTGCAGCAGCTCCACATCGACCACGACTTCGGACTTGGCCTTGTCGTTGGCCTGGATGATCTTCTCCGCGATGCGCACCTTGTCCGCGGTGTCGCGGATGGTGATGGCGTTGAGAGCCTTGAGGGGGAAGACGTTGCGCGCCTCGATCATGGTCCGGACGACGTTCGTCACCTGCTCGGCGTCGCCGTTGGAGAGATAGAACGTCTGGATGACCAGGTCCTCGTAGTCGCGCCGGGCCTGCGGGTTGTCCGGGACGACGATGATCGTCTTCTCGTCCAGCACCTTGTAGAAGTGATTCGCGGCCTGCATCACGCGCTCCAGCGCGGCCTGGGCCGTGACGTCGCGCAGCTCGATGGCGATACGGTCGTCCTTCACCGCCTGATCGAACAGGATGTTGATGCCGAAGGCGTTGCCCAGGGCGCGGTAGATGTCCTTGACCGGCGTCTCGTGCGGGAAGCTGAGGGAGATCGGCGTGTCGGAGGCGGGGTTGAGGGTGGGCGGCTGGGCCTTGGAGACGTTGTTCTTGGCCCGGCGCTTGATCTCGTCGATGCTGTTCCGATCGAGCGCGCGCGCCGCATCCTGGGCCAGGCCGATGGCCTTCTGGAACTCGACCGCAGCGTACTGGTTCGTAGGGTCGAGCTTCACGGTGAGCTGCAGCTCGACGGCCGCGAGCTGGGCCAAGCGGCCGCGCTCGGCACCCGTCACGTCCGCCGCGGCGGCGCGGAGGCTCTTCCCCTTCTCGAAGTGGACGCGCGAGGCCTCGAGCAAGGCCCGCTGCAGGGAAATGCGGAAGCGGGCGTTGGTCGGGTCGAGGGTCAGGGCCTTCTCGTACTGCGTGACCGCGACGTCCCAGTCCTTCATGTCTTCCGCGTGCCGGGCCTTCTGGTACGCGTTGTACGTCGTGCAGGAGGCGAGCGGCACGAGGAGGAACAGGGCCGCGGTGGCGATCTTCAGTCGGTTCATTTGCTTGTCGTCTCTTCCGTTGGGTCTCGTTTCGTGTGACGCGCCGCGCGCGGAAACGTCACTTGTTGCGTCATGCGCGCGTCACGGCGCGAGCGGGATGCGCCGCGTCTCGTCCGGCGGGAATCCGACGAAGCTGATTTCCACCGACTCGATGCCGATGTTGCGCAGCACGAAGCGGTTCTGGATCACGTCTCCCACGCGGGCGTTGATGATCTCCTCGTTGCCGGAGAAGGTGGCGATCGGGTTCTGCGCCGAGCCGAACGTCCCGATGTACTTGTACGGGAAGTCGGGCGGTACCGGCTTCGGCGGCGGCGGTGGAGGCGGCGGCGTGAAGTTGGGCTGGCAGACGTCGCCCAT
>DATEOX010000195.1:0-2303 GCA_035273585.1 Thermoanaerobaculia bacterium | reverse complement strand
CGGTGACCTCCTTCAAATGCGGCTGCATCGTACAATCGCGCGCGCCATGAAGAAAAGCGTTGTCATCGTTGCGTTTCTCGCGCTTTCCGCCTGCGCGAAACGCGAGGCGGGCGCCCCCGCCGCGCCGCCTCCCTCCCCCGCCTCCCCGCCGCCCATGAAGGTCGGCCTCCTCACCCCCGGCTCGGTCAACGACAACGGCTGGAACGCCATCGCCTGGGAAGGGCTGCAGCGCATCAAAAAGGAGATGAGCGCCGAGATCTCCCATCAGGAAACCAGGACCCCCGCCGAGTTCGAGGAAGGCTTCCGCTCCTACGGCGCGAAGGGCTACGACCTCGCCTTCGGCCACGGCTTCGAGTTCCAGGACGCCGCCCTCAAGGCCGGCGCGCAGTACCCCAACACGGTGTTCATCACGACCTCCGGCAGCTCGGTGGCGAAGAACGTCTCGCCCATGGTCTTCGAGCTCGAGCAGGCCACCTACCTCCTGGGCATGATCGCCGCCCGCGAGTCGAAGACCGGCACGGCCGGCCTGGTGGGAGGCATCAAGCTCCCCTCCATCGACTCGACGTTCCTCGCCTTCAAGGCCGGCGCGCACGCGGTGAATCCGAAGTTCGAAGTCAAGGAAATCTACACCGGGAACTTCGACGACCTCGGCGCCGCGCGCGTGGCCACGCTGTCGCTGGCCAACGCCGGCGCCGACTTCATCTTTCATCAGGCAAACGAGGCGGGCCGCGGCGTTTTCCAGGCCTGCCAGGAGCGCAAGCTCCGCTGCTTCGGCTCGAACAAGAACCAGAACGATCTCGCTCCGGACGTGATCGTCGCCTCGGCGGTGCTCGACGTCCCCGGCGCGTTCGCCCACATGGCACACCTCGTCCACGACAAGCAGTTCCAGCCGAAGGTGCACTGGCTGGGGATGAAGGACGGGATCGTGTCGCTGGCCTGGAACGACGAGCTGAAGGCGACGCTCAACCCCGCCACGGTGGCCGAGGTGGAGCAGATGGAGAAGAAGATCCGCGACGGCTCGTTCGAAGTGCCCCGCGGCAAGTTCTGACGTGCTCCTCCAAGTCGATCACGTCTCGCGTTCCTTCGGCGCGAACCGCGCGGTCGACGACGTCTCGCTGACCATCTCGAATGGCGAGGTGGTGGGCCTCGTCGGCGAGAACGGCGCGGGCAAGACGACGCTCATGCGCATCGTGGCCGGCGAGCTCGCGCCGTCGTCCGGCTCGTTCGTCCTGGATGGCCGTGCGGAGCTCGTGCACCAGCACTTCATGCTCGTGGGGTCGTTCTCCATCGCCGCGAATCTGGCGTTGTCCTCCCCTCACCTGTTTCTACGAGACGTAGAAGGCTCCGCTCTCCGCATCATCGCCGAGACGGGCATTGCCCTTCCCGATGTGACGCGCCTCGTGGACGACCTCTCGGTCGGCGAGAAGGCGAAGCTGGAGCTGATCAAGGCCATCGCCCGCCGCCCCGCCCTCCTCATCCTCGACGAGCCGACGTCGGTGCTCACCCCGCACGAGACGGCGGAGCTGTTCCGCGTCATCTCGCGCCTCGCCTCGTCGGGTACGGCGGTCGTCTTCATCTCGCACAAGCTGCCCGAGGTGCTGGAGGTGGCGCAGCGCGTCGTGGTGATGCGCCGCGGGCGGGTGGTGGTGGATGGAGGGCGAATGTCCGCCGCGGAGCTGGCTTCTGCCATGGTGGTCACTTCACCTGCACCCGCGCCGGCGTCAGCGCGGAACGGCTCGATCCTGGCCATCGTCGGCGTGGCCGGCAACGGCCAGACCGAGCTCGCCGGCCGGTTGCGCGCCGCCCACCCCGACGGCGCCCACATCCCCGAGGACCGGACGCGCGACGGCCTCGTGGCGGACATGACCATCGCGGAGAACATCGCGCTCAAGGCGCCGCGCTGGCATCCGCGCGAGGCTGTTGCCCGCGCGGCGCAACTGATCGACCTTTACGGCATCCGCGCGCATGGCCCGTCGCAGCGCGCCGGGTCGCTATCGGGCGGCAATCAACAGAAGGTGATCCTCGCCCGCGAGCTCTCGCGCAACCCGCGGGTGATCGTCGCCGCGGAGCCTACGCGCGGCCTCGACCTGGAGGCGACGCGCTTCGTCCATGACCAGCTCCGCACCGCGGCGGCGAACGGCGCGGCCATCACCCTCATCACCTCCGACCTCGACGAGGCCTTCGCCCTCGCCGACGCCATCCAGGTGATCTACCGCGGGCGACTCAGCGAGCGGATGACGCCGGAGGAAGCCTCGACGCGCGTCGCCAGTCTGATGGCGGGCGTGGCATGAGACCGCTGCTCG
>DATEOX010000194.1:0-3586 GCA_035273585.1 Thermoanaerobaculia bacterium | reverse complement strand
AGAAACCATGACGACCCAGAACTGGTGGATGTTCCACGGCGATCCGGCCCACACGGGCGAGGTCGCGACCAGCAACATCGACAGCACGAGTGCGCCGACGCTGCAGTTGGCGCAGTCCATCAACGTGCAGGGCTCCATCCTCTCCACCCCCGCGGTCGTGGATGGCTTCATCTACGTCGGGCTGGCCAACAGCCACACGCCGGGCGTCCCGAGCTCGAACGGCGGGACGATGCTCAAGATCGGCGTCGGCAGCGGTCAGACCGTGGCGGAGTTCAACTGGGAGATCGACCTCAACGAGCGCGACTCGCACGGCTTCGCCGGCATGGGCTGCACTCCGGCGGTGGTCGACGGCAAGGTCTACTTCTCCGCCTTCGACGGCGCGGTCTATTGCCTCAATGCCGCGGACATGACCCTCCTCTGGAAGACGCAGCTCCGCTGGGACGACCCGGCGCACAAGCAGCCGGTGCGCAACGTCCGCAACTACACCCAGGCCCCGCAGGCCGCCGGCTGGTCGTCGCCCGTGGTGGCCGGCGGCAGGCTGTGGGTCGGCATCGGCGAGGGGGAGAACCCCGATCTGTTCTCGTTCGTGTATTGCCTCGACGCGAATACCGGCGACGTGATCTGGATCTTCTCCACCTGCCAGTACGTGGCCGGCGTGGACAACGAGCCGAACGTCCTCCCCGTGGACTTTGTCGCCGGCCAGCTCCAGCCCGGCTTCACCGTCACGACCGACGGCCCGGTGACGAAGGGCTCCTCGGTCTGGTCGTCGATCGCCTACGACGCGGAGCTCGACTCGCTCTTCTGCGCCACCGGCAACCCGGTGCCGGACTCCACGCTGCCGAGCGCCGGCTACTCGAACGGCATCCTCGTCCTGGCCGCGAGCAGCGGCGCGTTCAAGGGCTTCACGCAGTTCCCCTGGCAGTCGTCCTACCGGCCGTCGGACATCGACATCGACGTCGGCGGCTCGCCCACCATCTTCATGCGCAACGGGCAGAAGGTCGTCGGCGCCGGCTGCAAGAACGGCTGCTACATGATCATCGACGCGCAGAGCTACGACATCCTGCGGTGGCGCCAGATGCTCCCCTACATGAATGACGGCTCGCAGATCGCGAGCGTCGATCCGCACGGGCCCGACACGTCGTCCGATCCGAACCCCTCGCCCACCAACGAGCAGTCGAACCTGACCCAGGCGGAGAACTTCCACGGCACCTACAGCACGGCCGCGCTCTGCTCCTCGCAGCAGAAGCTCTTCATCGGCATCGGCGGCAACAACTATCACTACGTCTCGGCCGGCATCGACTACGAGAACACGCCGTTCATGCGCGCCCTCGACTGGAACACGCTGGCCGATGCCTGGCCGATGGCCGGCGACCCGCAGAAGTACACGAACGCCGCGACCGCGATGTATCAGAATCCGGCCGAGAGCGGCATCAGCGTCCCGGCGGTGGTCAACGACGTGGTCTTCATGTCCACCACGCAGGTGGCGCTCTACGCCTTCAGCGCCAAGGACGGCACGCTGCTCTGGAGCGATGCGGACAACTTCGGCGGCCAGACGCAGGGCTTCAACGGCGGCTACGGATACTGCATGGGCCCGGCGATCTGGGGCGACTACGTGATCGCCGGCGCGCTGGTCGCCGGCCGCGACGGCGGCGTGCTGAACATCTACAAGCTCCCGAGTTGACGGCGATGCTCCGACTCCTCCTCCTCGGCGTGCTGGCCGGGATCGACAACCTGCAGGTGGCCGCCGCGCTGAGCGTCGCGCCGCTCAGCCGCGCGCGGCGCGTGCTCCTCGCGCTGTCGTTCACCGTCTGCGAGACGACCACGCCACTGATCGGCTACCTGCTCGCGCATTCCCTCCGCGTGCGGCTGGGCAGCGGGTTCGATCACGCCGCGCCGTTCATCGTGATCGGCTGCGGCGCGGCCATCGTCTGGCTGGCGTTGCGCGAGCGCGACACGGCGCCGCTGGTGAACAGCGGCTGGACCATCTTCGGCCTGCCGCTCTCCCTCTCCCTCGACAACCTGCTGGTCGGCGTCAGCCTCGGGTCGTTCGGCTACCGGCCCGCGGTCGCGGCGCTCGCCATCGGCGGCACGAGCGCCGTCCTCTGCCTTTGCGGGATCGTCTTCGGCGCCCGCGTCCGCCGCCTCATCCCGCAGCGCGCGGAGCTGGTCAGCGGCGCCGCGCTCATCGCCGTCGCAGCCTCGATGTGGATCCGGAGCTAGGAGAGAACCGACATGCCGACGTCCTTCAAGACCGACATCGCCCCGATCTTCGCCCCCTTCTACGCCCAGATCATCTGGGCGTAGAAGGGGGCGAAGACCGACATCGCCCCGATCTTCGCCCCCTTCTACGCCCAGATGATCTGGCGCTTCGACCTCCGCGTCTACGAGCAGGTCAAAGCCAGCGCCCTGCTCATCGACCAGTTCATCTCTGGCGACCCCGACGGCCGCATGCCGCCGGCGAACTACGGCCCCCCGCTCCGCGGCGAGGATATCGCCACGTTCAAGCGCTGGATCGCCGAAGGGTGCCCGCCTTAGGTCTGCTTTCGGCGCTCCACCACCCGCACGACCGCCCAATCGACGGCGAGGATCACCGCCAGCAGGATGGCCAGCGGCGCGATGGTCACGAGCGCGGTGACCGCCTTGGCGAACGGCCGGTGCGGATGCATCGGCTCGTTGCGCAATCCGATCAGCAGCGCAAAGACGAGGAAGATGAGGACGCGCGCCCAGATCTGCGGCGGCCAGGTCAGGAACACCCCGACGATCAGCCCCACGAGGAGGAACGACCCGACGGTGAGCAGCGTGCTCGGGATGTTCTGCCGCACGGGCGTGACGGTGAACCAGAACACCGCGCAGAGGGTCGCGGTGACGAGGGCCCGGCGGAGGATCGTCGGCGCCAGATGCATGAGCGCCATTCTGCCTCACTCTCCTGGCATTGCGTACGGCATCGATCCCCAATAGGCGTAAAACGCGTCGTCGAGCTTCCGCCACCCCGCCACCACCTGCGGCTCGTTCTCCTCCAGCCAGCGGACGAAATGCGGCCGCGTGCCGTCCGCATCGTTCACGCCGTACTCCTCGCCGAGGTCCCACGACGCCACCACCCGCCCGTTCTTCCTGCTCACGTTCGGATCGGCGGCCATCGCCGCAATCCCCCGCCCCACGAACAGCGGCGTCTCGGAGGCGATGAAGGACTTCATGTTCTTCGCCGCATCGCGCCAGTTCTCCTCGGTGACGCCGAAGTGGTCGAGCATCCACTCCGACCGCAGGAACCCCGGGGTCACCGCCACCGCCGTGATGTTCCGGTCTTTCAACTCCTGCGAGAGCGCGAAGGCCATCCTGATGACGCTCGTCTTCACCAGGTCATAGAAGAAGTGCCCTCTGTAAAAGTACGAGTCGCCGTCGGTGATCTCGATGACCAGCCCGCCCTCCCGCACCCGCGGCAGCCCGTAGTAGCTGGTGATGATGTGCGTCTTGATGGCCCGGTCGATCAGCGTCAGCCCGTCTTCGAGCTTCGTCTCCCACAGCCTCTTCCCCCACTCCACCAGATCGTCCCCACCCCAGATGTCGTTGATGAGGATGTCGATCTCCC
>DATEOX010000193.1:0-3356 GCA_035273585.1 Thermoanaerobaculia bacterium | reverse complement strand
TCAGCCACATGGGCGGCGCAAAGTGCAGAGTTCGTGCCGCGGCCCCACATACAATCACCCGCTCCATGCGCGTCCGCCTCGACCACGTCAGCCACGTCTACGCGCCGAGCGACGAGTCGGCCGCCGTGCAGGTGCTGGACGACGTCTCGCTGGAGATCGCCTCCGGCGACTTCGCCGTGCTCATGGGCGCCTCCGGCAGCGGCAAGTCGACGCTGCTGAACCTGATCGGCGCCGTCGACCGCCCCACCTCCGGCCGCGTTCTCCTCGGCGACATCGAAACGTCTTCTCTCGATGAGGCGCGCCTGACCAGACTCCGCCGCAAGTCTCTCGGCTTCATCTTCCAGTTCTTCAACCTGATCCCGACGCTGAACGTCTTCGAGAACGCTGCCTTCCCGCTCTCGCTGGCGAAGCGGCCGCGGAGCGAGATCGCCAAACGCGCCGGCGAAGCGCTGGAAGAAGTCGGTCTCGCCCACCGCGCGCGGCACTTCCCGAACGAGCTCTCCGGCGGCGAGATGCAGCGCGCGGCCATCGCCCGGGCCATCATCCATCGGCCGCCGCTCATTCTGGCGGACGAGCCGACCGGCAACCTCGACTCGAAGAACGGCGCGCTCGTGCTCGACCTGCTGCGCCGCATCCACCAGACGCACAAGCCGACGATCGTGATGGCCACGCATTCGGCGCAGGCCGCGGCATTCGGCGACTACGTAATCGAGGTGGCGGACGGGCGCACGCGATGGTCCTGAAGGCGCTGCTCTTCCGCCCCCTCCTGCGCGAGAAGACCCGCACCGCGCTCACGATCCTCGGCATCGCCGTCGGCGTGGCGGTGGTCGTGGCCATCCAGCTCGCCAACCAGAGCGCGCTGCGGGCGTTCCGCGAGTCGGTCGATGCCGTCGCCGGGCGGGCGAACTATCAGATCGTCTCCGAGGCCACGCCTTTGCCGGAAGACACGCTGCTCGCGTTGCAGCCGCTGTGGCGGGAGGGGGTGCGGTTCGCGCCGGTCATCGACGTCGAAGGGCTGGTCGAGCCGGCCCAGATCCCGGTGCGGCTGCTCGCCGTCGACCTCCTCTCCGACCTGCACTTCCGCGACTACCGCTACGCCAAGGTCCGCAAAGGCACGTTCGACCTCTTCGCAAACGACGCGGTGATCATCCCCGCGCCGTTCGCGAAGGAGCACGGGCTGATGATGGGCAGCCCGCTGACGCTGAACATCCTCGGGCAGACGAAGCGGATGACGGTGCGCGGGATCCTGGAGGCGCAGGGGCCGGCGACGGCGTTCAACGGCGCGATCGCCGTCTGCGACATCGCCACGGCGCAGAAGGCGTTCGGATTGACCGCCCGCCTGACGCGCATCGACCTGATGGTGCCCAACGACGAGTCGCTGAAGCGCGTGAAGCTCCCGCCGGGCGCGCGCATCGAGCGCCCGTCGCGGCGCAACGAGCGGGTGGAGAAGATGCTCCAGGCGTTCCGGGTGAACCTCTTCGCCCTGGCCGGCGTGGCGCTGCTGGTGGGGATGTTTCTCGTCTACAACACGGTGCTGCTCTCGATCCTCCGCCGGCGGCGCGACGTTGGCGTCCTCAAGACCCTCGGCGCCGCGCCGGGGCAGATCTTCGGCGCCTTCGTGGCCGAGGGGCTGCTGTTCGGCGCGGTCGGATCCGTTCTCGGAATTGCGCTCGGGAACTGGCTGGCGTTCGCCATCCTCGGCTCGATCGGGAAGACGATCAACTCGCTGTACGTGACCTCGCGGCCGGAGGCCATCGTGCTGACGCCGGGCGTGATCGCCATCGGCATGGCGGTGGGGATGGCGCTGTCGTTCGTGTCGGCCATCCAGCCGTCGGTGGAGGCGGCGCGTGTACGGCCGAACGCGTTCATCCGGACCGGCGGGTCGGCCGGCGCAAGGGGCGGGCTGAGAGCCGGCCCTGCATTGCTTTGCTTCGGGGCCGCCATTCTCGCGAGCAGGCTGCCGGCCTGGCGGGGGATCGCCGTCGGCGGGTACGTCGCGGTGTTGCTGGTGGTCGCGGGGTTCTCGTTTCTCGCGCCGGCGGTCATCAGGCTCACGTCGAAGATCCCGCTGCCGTTCGGGATCGTGGGGCGGCTGGCCTCCGCCTCGTTGCCGGCGTCGCTGCGGCGAACGTCCATCGCCAGCGCGGCGCTCGCCATCGCCATCGGGATGATGGTCGCCGTGGCGCTGATGGTGGGCAGCTTCCGCGAGACGGTGCGCATCTGGGTGAACCAGACGGTCAGCTCCGATCTCTGGCTGCGGCCGTCGAAGGGGCTCTCCAACGCCGGGTCGGCGCTCTTTCCGCCGCAGATCGCGGACGAGCTGCGGCGGGTGCCGTTCGTCGCCGCGATGGACCGCGCGCGCGGACGGGACATCGTCCTCGGCGACAGCCTGGTCACGGTCGGCAGCGGCGACTTCGACGTCGCGGTCCGCTTCGGCGACCTGCCGATGGTCGCCCCGCGCGACTCGCGCGCGGCCATCGGACGGGCGCGGCGCGAGCACGGCGTCGTCGTCTCGGAGAGCTTCTCCACGAAGTTCGGCAAGGGCGTCGGCGATGCCGTCGAGCTGCCAGGCGCCGGCAGCTTTCCGATCACCGGCGTCTACCGCGACTATTCGAACGACCGCGGCACGATCGTCATGGACCGCGAGGATTACGTCCGCGCCTTCCACGACGACCGCATCAACACCATCGTCGTCTACCTGAAGCCGGGCATCACGCGCGAAGAGGCGAGGAGGAAGCTCGAGGCGCAGTTCGGGCCGCGCTACCACGCCTTCGCCGTGACGAACGGCGAGATCCGCTCCGAGGTGATGCGCATCTTCGATCAGACGTTCCTGATCACGTATGCACTGCTCGGCGTGGCCATCGTCGTGGCCGTGCTGGGGATCGTGAACACGCTGGCGGCGCTGATCCTGGAGCGGACGCGCGAGCTGGCGCTGCTGCGCGTGACCGGCCTTTCCGTGCGCGAGACGCGGATCATGATCGTGCTCGAGTCGTCGCTCCTCGGGTTGGCGGCGACGGCCGCCGGCGTGGCCATGGGGTACGCGCTCTCCTGGATCCTCATCAACGTCATCAACAAGCAGTCGTTCGGCTGGACGATCGAGTTCCACACGCCAGCGGCGCTGATCGCCGCCTCGCTAGCCGTCACCTTCGCCGCGTCCGCGCTGTCGGGCCTGCTTCCGGCGCGGATCGCGGAGCGCATCCGGATCGCGACGGCGCTCAAGAGCGAGTAAACTCGCCCGATGCGCAGACTCCTCCTGGCCGCGGCAGCTCTCCTCGTCTGCACGGCAGCCGCCCGCCAACGCCCCTACCGCCCGCCCGCCGCGCCGAGCGGCAAGCCGACCTTCAACCGAGAAGTCG
>DATEOX010000192.1:0-9562 GCA_035273585.1 Thermoanaerobaculia bacterium | reverse complement strand
GGTCGGCGGCAAGTCGTACTGATGGCCGGCGACGGCGAGCGCGGCTCCCTGCGGCGCGCGCACCTGGATCGTCCACCGGCCCTTCCGCGCGTTGGCGGTCAGCGAGTCGCCCTCGCGCAGCAGCCAGCCGCCGCGATAGCTGAAGCGGGCCACGGTGTACTCCGGCGGATAGAGCTCGCCGCCTTTGTGGATGACGTGTGCGTCCTCGAACTCCACATGCCTCGGCGGCTGCGCCGCGGCCCAGGCGAGCGCCGCGATGGCCACCGTCGCCGCGGGAGCGACCCACTCCGAGCGCAGACGGACGAAGAGCACGACGAGCAGCACGGCCACGCCGATCCAGGCCGCCTCGTTCACGCGGATGAAGCTGGGGAAGAAGCGCGACCAGTCGAGATGCGTCTGCAGCGAGAGCCACTCGCCGACCGGGTTCTCGCCGTTGGCGATGTGGAAGAGCCGCCACGGAAACGCGACGCCGTGCGCCACGAGAGCGATCGTCCCTAACGAAAGCAGTGCCACGACGCCGGCAGGGACGCGCTCCCACATCGCCGCGGCGCCCAAGGCCAGAACCGGCATCAGGAAGACGATGTAGCGCAGGGGCGGCGACCAGCCGCCGTGCCACTCGGAGCGGGGCAATAGATAGAGGATGTAGAGCAGCGACGCGAGCACGCCGAGGCGGAAGCCTTCCGGCGTCCGCCGCCAGCGGGCCAGCGCGGCGAGGGCGATGAGGTAGAACGGCGCCTGGAAGGCGATCCCCGCCGCGCCGTCGACGAGGAGGCCGCAGAGGCCGACCAGGTAGTTCTTCGGCGCGTACGGCAGCAGCTCGCGCCAGTGATGGACGTTCGTCACACTTCCGGAGATCGAGAAGACGATCGCCGCCGGGATCGCCGTCAGGGCGAGGACGATGAGCACCACGCGCTTGCGCCGGAAGGCCATCGCCGCCAGCGGCAGGCCGATCAGGAGGAACCGGAGCTTGAGCAGCACCAGCCCGAGAAGCGCCGGCAGCCAGCGCTTCGGCCGCTGCTGGCGGACGCCGCGCAACGCCTCGACGAAGAACCACGCCCCCGGCACCTCCGGCCAGATGCGCGCCGCGTAGAAGATCACCGGCGGCCCGAAGGCGAAGAAGGGGAAGACCGCGCGGATGGTCCGGTCGTCGATGCCTTCGTCCTCGAGCATCCTGACCGTCGAGCGCACGAGCAGCACGCCGAAGAGCGCGATGGTGGCGATGGCGCCGCGCAGGCCGCCGAAGAGCAGGCCGGGGATCATCAGGATGGAGAGGAACGGCTCGTGCCGCGACGGACGCTCGCCGTGCGGCCCGAGCGGATCGCCGAACTGCGCCTGGAGGTCGGTGCGCCCGGTGGCGGAGCGGGCCAGGTCGCGGTACTGGTTGGCCAGGTCGAGGTCATGATCGCGGACCAGCGACTCGGTGGCCAGCAGGTAGTACGGCTCGTCGCCGTCGATCGGCGTGCGCATCATGGCCGGGACCATGAGCGCATACACCAGCGCCGCGATCACCGCCGCCCTGTTGGCCGACCACCTCACCTCTTTCGCGTTCGCCAGCACGACGGCAAAGGCGGCGAGCTTCACGGTGTAGAAGAGGACGTACGCAAAGTAGAGGTCGATGGTGAGCTGCGGCTCGATGATCCAGGCGAACAGGTGCGTGGCCAGCTCGAACAGGTACCACCGCCAGAGCAGCCGCCCGCGGAAGACCACCAGCGGCAGCAGGAGGAAGACGACGATCACTCGAACGCCTCGATCTGCAGGCGGACGACCTTGTTCAGCTTTGCGTCGGCCGTGACCGTGATGCGCTCCGCGTGTGGCAGAGCGATGCGCCCCGCGCCGTCGATCCAGGCGTCGTATCCGTACGCGCGGAGCTTGCCGGCCGGATCGCGCGGCAGCGGGTTGCGCGAGTCGTAGGAGTGCTCGCGCCGCCGCGCTCCCCAATCGGCGACGTCGCCGATGCGGATCGGCCGGCCGTCGATGTCCCCCAGGAGCGCGCCGCGCGTCATGCGCGAGGCATTCGAGGCGGAGACGATCAGGCTGTGCATCCCGGGCGGAACGTCGAGCGTGGTCGACTCCCCCGGCGCGAGCGCGATGTGCACCGCGTGCCGCGGCTTCTCGGCCCTCGCCAGCAGGCGCCGCATCGGCGTCGCCCGCGCCACCACCCCGCTCCAGGGGAAGAAGGTGAGGAGGAGGGCGGTGAGGAGGGCGCCGGCATAGTTGCTGGTTGCTGGTTGCTGGTTGCTGGCAGAGACGCCGAGGCGCGAGTAACCAGCAACCAGCAACCAGCAACTGCCGGCGACGGCAAACGGCAGCACCGCGGTGCGCATCGGAATGCCCGGCGTAACGAGCGCCACCGCCACCGCCAGCCCAACCGCAAACTGCGACGGCCGGCGGAAGGCCCAGACGATCGCCACCGCCCCCGCCATCACGATCAGCTCGCGGAGCACGTGCCGCGGCGGGATCCAGCGCAGGAGCAGCAGCGTGGCGATTACGAACGCCGTCGCGCGCCAGCGGTCCAATGGAGCGACGAACAGCGCCGCGGAGAAGGCGATGGCCGTGATGAGGCCGTACGCAAGAAGCCGCGCGTACTCGTCCTGCAGCGACACGGCGGCGACGGCCAGCAGCGGCACCGCCATCAGAATGGCCGGCATCCAACGATCCGCGAGCATCGCGACCAGCCCGATCACCAGCCCGACGAACGGCAGCGCGCGGTCGATGGGGGTTGCCTGCGGGGCCACCGCGAACAGCGCGGCCGCCGCGGCGAGGCTACTCGCGAGTCGCAGGCTCAAGGCTCGGATTGCGCACCCAGTCCGGATCGAACCCCTCGATCGTCTCCGGCGTCAGCGCCGCGCGGTAGACCAGGCGCGCATCCCCTTTCAGCCGGACGTCCCGCAGCTCGCTCCCGGCCAGCTCGAACGCCACCTCCAGCGAGATGCCGCTGCGCGTGAGCACCGTCACCGGCGACTTCACCTTGTGGAAGAGCGCGCTCGTGGCCACGGAGGCCACCACGCCGGAGCCGCAGGCGAGCGTCTCCCCCTCCACGCCGCGCTCCCAGGTCCGGACGTCGATGGCCCGCCAGTCGCGGATCTGCACGAAGTTCACGTTCGCCCCGCCGTCCGGAACCAGGTCCGGATGATGGCGGATGGCGCGCCCGAGGTTGTCGATGTCCTGCTGCCAGAGATCACGGCGGAGGAAGACGACGTAATGCGGCACGCCGACCAGGATCGAGCTGCCGCGGATGGTCTGCTCGCCAACGCGCAGCGGCCGCTCGGGGCGGAACAGCCGCGGCGAGGGAAGGGAGAGCGTCACCGCGCCGCCGTCCGTCACCTCCGCGCCGACCACCCCCGCATCCGTCTCGATGGTCATCCGCTTCGGGGCGATCACGTTCAGGAAGGCGAAGCGCGCCGCGCAGCGGGTGCCGTTGGCGCAGAAGTCGGCCTGCGAGCCGTCGGCGTTGAGGTAGCGCATGCGGAACGTCGCCCGCGCCGAGGTCTCGATGAGGATGAGCCCGTCGGCGCCGACGGAGAGGCGGCGGGTGCAGAGGCGGCGCGTCAGCTCGCCCGGACTGGTGATTCGCCCGGCGCGGTTGTCGATCACCACGAAGTCGTTCCCCGCCCCCGCCATCTTCGCGAACTGCAGCGGATCTTGTTTACCGGGATGGGTTTGGCCGAAGCCTCTCATCGGGAAATTGTTTCGCCTCAGGCGCCGGTTTGAATGCGGCGGTCCTGTATTCTCGCACGTAACAGAACGCCGGGAGCGGGACGGCCGTCTACATTACGCAACACCCGGGAGCACTGTTTGCGCCATCTTGTCCGTCTCGTCACCGTGGCCGCCGTGGCCGCCCTCACCATCCTCCCCACCCGGGCCCAGCAGGCGCCGGCGAATCCCCCCCTCGACAAGCTCGTGGAGAACATCGACGTCCGCGTCATCAGCGTCGACGTCGTCGTCACCGACAAGCGCGGCAACGTCATCAAGGGGTTGACCAAGGACGACTTCGAGATCCTGGAGAACAACCGCCTCGTCCCCATTACGAACTTCTACGAGGTCGAGGGGACGAAGGTGAAGAGCCCGGACATCCCGCAGGAACCGGAGCCCCAGCCGGCCGCGGGGGTCGCGGTGCCGGCGCGCCAGGAGCTGCCGGACAACCTCAAGCGGCGCATCATCTTCTACATCGACAACCTCTCCCTCGCGCCCTTCAACCGCAACCGCGTCTTCTCCCAGATGAAGGAATTCGTGAAGAACGTGATGCGGCCCGGCGACGAGGCCATGGTCGCGACCTTCAACCGCTCGATGAAAGTGCGCGTGCCGTTCACCAAGGACCCGGTGCAGGTCCAGCAGATGCTCGACGTGATCGCCGGCGAGTCGGCCATGGGCCTCTCCAACCGCAGCGAGCGGAAGGACATCGAGAGCCGCGTGCGCGACGCCTCCGACTACACGAGCGCCATCGCCTCGGCGCGCACCTACGCCGCGTCCGTGGAGCACGACCTGCGGCAGAGCGTCGCGTCGATCAATGCCCTGATGGGCACCCTGGCCGGCGTGGAGGGAAAGAAGATCCTCGTCCTGACCAGCGAGGGCTTCCCCATGCAGCCCGGCCGCGAGATGTTCTACTACATCGACGAGGTGGCCAAGGAGCGCGGCTGGCAGGCCGGCAGCTCGATGCTCGAGGGGATGAACTTCGACGCGCATTCGCTGATCGAGGACGTGGCCAAGGCAGCGAACGCGAACGGCATCACCATGTACACCGTCCACGCCGGCGGCCTCGCCGCGGGCAGCGAGAACTCGGCCGAAAATGACCGGCCGGTCTCCTTCCAGGTCTCCCAGGCCGCCCTCTCCAACACCACCGACTCGATGATGATGATGGCCGACCTGACCGGCGGCCTGGCCTCCATCCAGACGAACAACTTCAAGGAGGCCTTCAACAAGATCAACCGCGACCTCGAGTCGTACTACTCGCTCGGCTACCGGGCGGGCGTCGAGAGAGTCGACCGGCAGAAAAACCTCCAGGTGCGGGTCAAGAACCGCAACTACATCGCCCGGGCCCGGCAGTCGTTCGTGGAGAAGTCGACCTTCGCCGAGATGAGCGACCGGGTCATCGCCAACCTCCTCTACCGGACCAAGGCGAACGACCTCAAGATCCTGGTCAAGGCCAACACGCCGCGGCTGGCCGAAAATGACCTCTACCGGGTGCCCATCGAGGTGCAGATCCCGATGGAGAGCCTCACGTTCCTCCCCCAGGGCGAGGCCGGCTACGCGGGCGGCTTCGACGTGTACGTGGTGGTCGGCGATCGCAACGGCGACATGTCGGACGTCAACCGCCAGTCGCACCAGATCCACATCGACAACGACCAGATGGCGAAGACCAAGGGCAAGTACTACACGTACGAGCTGGAGCTGCTGATGGAGCGCGGCCTGAACAAGATCTCCATCGGCGTGGTGGACGAGATCTCGAACGTGAGCGGCTTCGCCCGCGAGCAGATCCTGGCCCAGGATCTCCGCTGAAGCGCTTTGCCGTCCTCGGCCTGTCATCCCGAGCCGCGAAGACGGCGAAGGATCCATACCGATCTCGCGCCGCGCCTGAAGGTACGGATCTTTCGGCGTCTACGCGCCTCAGGATGACACCCTGCAAGTTGCCATCTGGCCATCGCGGGACGTCGTGGTGCTGAAAATTTCCACACTACCGTAGAGAAGGCGTCACGACATACGTTCTCCATTGAAAGGAGAGCATCCATGCGCAAGTACTTCCGCATCATCCTCGCCGCTTCCGTTCTCTGGGCGTTCGTCTCCGTCCCTCCCGCCCACGCCACCAACGACTTCGACTACCACTACACCTACTACAACTCGTCGCTGAACGAAGTCGGGCACTGGCGGGAGGACTGCGACCACGAGGAGACGAGCGACGGCACGCTCGACGGCGAGTGGCTGCAGATCGAGTACATCTCGTGCGCCACCGTCGGCCACTTCTACGAGTACTGGCACAAGTGCAACGGGAGCTGGCACCTGGTCAGCTTCGTCGGCGACACCCGCTGCTGAGTTCCCCTACCTCGGATTTCCGCCCGCGCCGAGGATTTCTTCCTCGGCGCGAATCCACCTCCTCGGAACGGAAAGTTTCCACCTGTCCGTCCACCAGCCGTAGAGGTTTCGTCATCCCGATTTCGCCCCGCCGAGGGACGGCGTTCGCCGTCCGAGGACAGGGGGTAGAGAATTGCGCGCGCAGCGCCGACGCGCGAGATGCTCATGCGCGGAGATGACGATCATGAACTTCGACATCGAGATCACCCGTGCCGAGCGCGTCGCGGCAGACCCTGACCCCGAGGCCACGGCCGCCGTCTGGACCAGCGCCGCGGTGGCGCTCCGCGAGCGCATGTACGACGACGTCCGCGTGACCGCCGCCTGGCCGCGCTTCACCGAGGAGCCGACCATCCGCTTCCCGCTGGAGGTGACGGCGGAGAGCCTGCAGCCGCACGACGTGCCGGCATACATCGAGCTCTTCTTCCACGAAGCCTACCTCCTCTTCAACATCGCCGTCCCCGGCTCGTTCGGCGGCACGATCACCACCTCCGGCGGCGAGTTCCGCGTCCGCGAGCTGACCCTCGGCGCCTCGGTCTTCGAGCTGGGTCGGGTCATGGCCCCGCGCGCCGACGTCCCGCCCATCGACGCCCTCCCGCTGGCCGACGTCATCCGCTGGTACGACTCCCTCCACCTCGGCACGCAGCAGCTCGCCACGACGGGCATCGCCAAGGCGCTCTTCCATCTCCTGCACCTGGCTCGCACTCCCGACTCCGACCCGATGTCGCTCCTCCGCCTCACGCACGCGCTCGAGGCCCTCGGCACGCCGCAGCCGGCGGCGACGCTGGCCATCCGCGACGTCATCGCCAACGGCACTGCCCCCCTCCTCCACCCCATGCACGACGACGCCCTCGATCCACGCGTGGAGGACGCCTCGGTGGACTGGATCGACGCCGCCGATCTCGCCGCGAGCATGATTGTCGCGGAGCTGCAGCGGCGGGTGCGGCGGTGGGTGAACGCGGCCTGAGCTACTGCGTCACATCCACCGCCGTGTCGTCGATGAGGAAGCTCGTGTAAAGCGTCGAGTCCTCAGTGCCGGTGAACCTGATCCGGATCGTCTGCCCCTTGTACGCCAGGATGTTGAAGGACTTGAGCACGTACGAGCCGCCGGTTGCGTCGAGATTCGAATAGGTGGCCAGCGTCTGCAGCACCGAGCCCGACGGACTCAGGATTTCGAGGCGCAGGATATCGAAGGCCGTCGCGGTCGCCGTCTCGGCGGTGTCGATGTTCAGCCAGAAACTGAGCGTCGCGGCCGTGGCGCCGGCCGGGATGGCGACCTGCTGCTCGAGCGTGTCGGTGTGCGCTTCGCCGTAGCCGTCGAGCCATGCCTTCCACGCGCCGCTCCGCTGGTTTCCGATCGTGTTGTCGATCACCGCCGGCGTCGTCGTCCAGTCCACCGGCCCGGACTCGAAGCCAGGATTGAGGAGCAGTTGGCTGTTCACGGGCGGGGCCACGCCGGCGCCGCCGGCCGTCCCCTGGCGCAGCTCGATGACGTGCGCGATCCTGATGGGCGTCACGCCGGCGCTGATACTCGCATCGGTGTAGCTGAGGGCGGGCAGCCCGAGGGTCGCGCGGGCGGGGTCGAGCCCGCCGCGCAACTCGATGAGGTGGATGCGCTGCACGGCGATGGACGAGGAGAGCGATGGATCGATGAAGCTGATGCCGCCCGCGCCGGCGAGGAGGCGGACGGCGTTTACGGCCGTGCGCAACTGCGCGATGTGCACCTCTTTGATGAGCGTCGAGCCGATGAGCAGCGTCGGGTCGGTGAAGACGACCGTCGTGGCCAGCACCTTGTTGCTGTCCGGCGACTCGTTCGCCCCGCCGTCCACCGCCCGCACTTTGTACAGATAGGCGGTGCTCGCGGAGGCGGTGGCGTCGACGTGCGAGGTGCCGGCGGGCGTGCCGGCCGGGCTGTAGCTGCTGTTGTTCGCGGTTCGATAGACGTGATAGCCGGCCGCCCCCACGACGCCGTTCCAGGAGAGCGAGACGCTCGTGGCGCTGAGCACGGTCGCGGTGAGTCCCGTCGGCGCACTCAGCGGACCGGTGGCCGTCGCGGAGGTCTCGGCCGAGTTGCCCGACTCGCACGCGCCGACGCTGCGCACGACGTAGAAGTAGGTGGTGAACGCTGTGACGCTCGTATCGATGAATGGCGAGGAAACGGGAGTGCCGACCTGCGTATACGGCCCGCCGGGGGCCGTGCCGCGCAGGACTTTGTAGCTCGATGCGCCGGCGGCCACGCTCCAGGTGACGTCGATCCGGTTCGTGCCGTTGGTGGCCGCCGACGGCGACGGCGGCAGCGGCGAAGCGCACGGCGTGCCGTTGTAGACGATCAGCGCGAAGTGCTGGTCGGTGGCGTCGCCCGTTCCCGGCGCGCCGTCTCCGCCCAGCGAGCTCGCGCGGATCGTGACCACGAACGCGCCGCTGATCGCGCCCGCCGGGAAATAGACCGCCTCGACGTTGTTCCGCGTGTCCGCCGAGCCGCCGGTAGTCGAGGCGCCGCCGGCGAAGACGTTCCCCTTGTAGGTGTTGCCGCCGGCGCTGACCTCGAGGTCGAGGTTGTTCACCAGCGCCGGGTTCGCCCCCGCGGCGCCCGGCGCGTCGGACCAGACCAGCGTCACGCGGAAGGCCTTGCTCGCGTTGCTCACGGTGCCGCCGATGGAGAACGTCTGCCCGACGGTGGTCAGCACGTTCTGCTGGTTGTTGTAGATGGTCGGCACGCCGGTGTTGATGACGTTCGCCAGGTTCATCCGTCCCCATCCTTCCGCGAAGTTCGGAATGGTGCCGGCCGGATCGGCGGTCGGATCGATCGCGCCATTGATGATCATCGCCTTGGAGAAGGCCGGCGCCGCCATCTGACCGCCGGCGATGCTCTTCCACCACTGCTGAATGAGCGCCGTCGCGCCGGCGACGTGGGGCGTCGCCTGCGACGTCCCGGTGGAGTAGCGGTGATTCGCGTCGATGTTGCCCCACAGCGTGTCCGGGCCGGAGCGCGCGGACGCGATCCAGGTGCCGGGCGCCGACACATCAGGCTTGATCCGTCCATCCGTCGTCGGGCCGCGTCCCGAGAAGCAGGCAAACTGGTCGATGTTGTCCGCGTTGACGGTCCCGCAACTGGCAGAGCCCGACTGCGTCGGCCGGTAGTTCTCCGACGCGCCGACTACGAGCGTGTTCTTCGCCGAGCTGGGCGAGGTGATCGAGCTGACGCCCGGCCCCGCGTTGCCAGCCGCGAAAATGATGGCCAGCGGCTGCAGTCCGGCCGTGCCCGCAGCATCCAGAACGAGCGCATCGAGTGTCGCCTCCAGCGAGCCATAGCTCGGCCCCGGCGACAGGCCTACGCTCCAGCTGTTCGTGGAGACGGTACCGGCCTGGCCGTT
The DNA here is from genome assembly GCA_035273585.1 of Thermoanaerobaculia bacterium. Lineage (GTDB taxonomy): Bacteria > Acidobacteriota > Thermoanaerobaculia > Gp7-AA8 > Gp7-AA8 > JAFAVZ01. Next base: position 125 of record DATEOX010000192.1, on the reverse strand, counting down.
CCCCGCGACCGTCGAGACGATGTCCGATTGGGCGGTCGCATCGCTTGCCGCATACCCGGAGCGAAGCAGCGGGATGTTGATGATGTGCGCCTGGGGCGCCACACCGCCCGCATATTGAAATCCGT
>DATEOX010000191.1:0-2751 GCA_035273585.1 Thermoanaerobaculia bacterium | reverse complement strand
CGACTTGAGGATCGGGTCATCAGATTGGTTGACGGGCGGCGGCAGCGGACCGACCTGCTGCTGGCCACCCTGCGCGATCAGGTTCGCACCGGCGGCGGCGCCGATGGCGATACCGGCCCAGGCGACGAGGCGGACGTGGAGTGTTCCTCGCTTCACTAAAAGCTCCTTAGGGATGATCTGAAAAGAAGGGAATGCCCAGCGGATTCTACGACAGCCAGGGCGCGAGCGCGCCCTGGCTGTGGTCAGTTATTTGTTTCCAAAATTGACCTTGGGTACCACCTTCGCCTCAGGTGGGACCTCGTAGTACGGGTACTCCTTGAAGCCGAACATCTTGGCCGTCACGTTCGAGGGGAACTTGCGGCGCGTGGTGTTGTATTCCTGGATGCGCTCGTTGTACCGGCCGCGCGCTACGCCGAGCCTGTTTTCGGTGCCGGCGAGCTCGTCTTGCAGCCGCATGAACTGCGCATCCGATTTCAAGTTGGGGTAGGCCTCGACCACCACCAGCAGCCGCGCGAGCGCGGACGACTGCTCGTTCGCCGCAGCAATCGTCTGTGCCGGTGTCGTTGCACCTGCCAGCTTCGCCCGTGAATCGGCGACTCGCCCCAATACCTCTTTCTCTTGCTCCGCAAATCCCTTCACCGTCTCGACAAGGTTCGGGATCAGGTCGTTGCGCCGCTGCAACTGGTTGTTCACCTCACCCCAGGCGCCCTTGATCGCTTCTTCTTGCGTCGTGAACTTGTTGTAGGAACAGCCCGACAGGCCGAATGCGATCAGGACAACCAGGCACGTATTCAGCAGTCTTCTTATCGTCATCGTTTTCTCCCGCTCGGGTTGTTACCAGCTTCCGGAGGCGCCGCCACCGCCGCTGCGTCCTCCGCCAAATCCTCCGAAGCCACCGCCACCACCACCGCCGCCGCCGCCGAAACCTCCGAACCCGCCGCCAAACCCGCCACCGAATCCACCGCCGAAAGGCCCGACGCCGCTCGACCATCCGAGCGGGCCTCCCCAATGCCGTCGCCGTCTTCCTCGTCCTCCACGGCTCATCAGGAAGAAGATGATCAGCATGATGATGAACGGCCACGGCAAGCCGACCTGGCGGTTGCGAGGCGCCGGCCGCTCGCGTGGGACGCCCTCGAGTGTCACGCCGCGACCTTCCGCGATCCGGTTGATCAGACGCGTCGTCGCCGCGACCAGGCCCGGCCCGTAGCGGCCTTCGCGAAACTGCGGCGCCATCTCGGAACGGATCGTCTCGCCGGCGAAGCCGTCGGTGATGAACTGTTCGAGGTCGTACCCCGCTTCGATCTTCACCTTCCGGTCGTTGGGCGCGACGACGATGAGGAGGCCGTTGTCTTTGCCTTTCTGTCCGATGCCTCGGCCGCCATTCTCGAACATCTTGACGGCGAGCTCCTCGATGCCCTGCCAGCCTTCGAGAGACGGCACGGTTGCGACGACCACGACGTCACCGCTGGCCGCCATCAAGGCATTGATACGGCGTTCGAGTTCCGCCTTACTGCTTGCGTCGATGACATTGGCCAGGTCATTGACGGCGGCGGCGAGCGGTGGCGCCTGCGGCTGCGCCGCCACGAAGGGCACGAAGTAGACGAAGGTCACGAAGACTGCTGCCGCGAGCCGTCGGGTACGCCGCGTGGCACGCACCGTTAGCGCTTCCACTTGTCTACAAAGCCCCAGATGTCTTCGACGGCGTCGATGTAGCGGGCAAGGAGCGCCGTCGGATCGGCGATGGTGGAGGGGCCAGATCCTGCGGTCGCCAGCACGTCTCGGGTCAGCGATGCGGGGACGCCGACGAGGCGTTCGGCATCCTCGGGAAGATCCGGATGTCCGTGCGCGTGTTGCGCGGCCGGGCGCACGAGCGTCACGAGGTTCTCGAGGAGCCGCCGAAATCCTTCCGCCGAGGCGCCGACCATCCGCACGACCGCGCGTGGATCCCCTTGTGTCTCGAGGAAGCTTTCGCGCAGGTGGATCAGGTGACTCTTCGCCTGCAGCTCGCAGCCCCGCCTGCGGTCCTGCTCCGACACCATCGCGCCCCCAAAGGGATCCGGGCCGAAGAGCACGACGTGATGGGCGATGATCTCGCCGTACTCGAGCGGGAACACGTCGAGCGAGCGCGCGAACTCGTCCCCTTGCAGAATGAGCGGCACCGCGAGGCCGCGATTCAGCCAGCCGCGAGTCCGTGGGGCACAGGCCGCAAGGTCCTCGAAAGTCAGATGATCCACGAACGCGATGGTGTGGGTGTCACGTTCCTCGGGCTTGTCGAGCCCGTACACGCACACCGAGCGCAGCCGATTCTGAAAGATGCCGCGCAGTTCGTCGACGAGACCGTCCAGCGCAGCCCGCCGCGCGGCCGGAAGAGTGGAAGCCATCGAATCTATTATTAGCTTTATGCAACTGAGACGCCTGAATGTGGGCTGTTTCGGCGGGGGAACAGGCCTGCCGAGCCTATTGGGCGGGTTGAAAACGAATCCGTGGCTGAACCTGAACGCCGTGGTCACGATGTTCGACAGCGGTGGAAGCTCCGGCCAGCTGCGGGACGAACTCGGCGTATTGCCGCCGGGAGACGTGCTCAAGTGCGCCCTGGCGCTGGCGCGGAACGAGCGCGAGGCGCGGCGGGTCCTGCTGTCGCGGATGCCGATGCCCGAGCACGCGCGTTTGCGCGGCCACACCGGGGGGAATCTGCTGTTGTCGATGATGGAGCGCTACAGCGGCGATTTCCTCGCCGCCGTCGACGGGCTG
>DATEOX010000190.1:0-23407 GCA_035273585.1 Thermoanaerobaculia bacterium | reverse complement strand
GTCCCGGCCACGGGGGAGGGGATCTCGGCGTCGACCTTGTCGGTCGAGATCTCCAGCAGCGGCTCATCCCTCTCCACCCGATCGCCCACCTTCTTGATCCAGCGGGACACCGTCCCCTCGGCGATCGATTCCCCCATCTGCGGCATCACGACATCTGTGGCCATTGGCTCTCCTTGCGCGGTGGCTTTTAGCGCAAATCCGCCCCTGCGGCAACCTCGCCCGGCGCGGCGCGTCCCATCAGCATGCGCAACATGCTTGCCGTTCTCATTCTCGCTTCGTGTGTCTCGCAAACGGGGCAGCAGGTCGTCGAGTCCTACCGCGCCGCCCGCGACCGCGGCGACGACGCGGCGGCGCAACGATGGCTCGCTCCTGATGCCCGCATCTGGTTCGAGAAGAAGGAGGGGCCAGGTGAGCCGTACGGACGGCCGGGCAGCCGGTATGAGCATTGGGATCGCTACTTCCACAGCCGCTCGACGATGACCGACTGGCAATCGCATGACGGCGCCCTCTCCGCGCTCGTCCACGAGACGAACGATTTCTATCGCCTCCTCGACTGGCAGCCGGCGCCCTATCGCCTGACGTTCCGGTTCGACGACGCGGGCCGCATCCGCGAAGTGCTGCTCACCTCGACCGGCGCCAAGTCCACCAGCCGCCTCGAGGAGTTCGAGAGCTGGGCGCGTGCCCATCATCCGGAGGAGCTCGCGTACCTCCTGCCGAACGGCCGCGTCGATCCGACCGGAGATCGGCCCGAGCGCTGGACGCGCATCCTGACGGAGTGGCGCTCAGTACGCCAGTAGCTCGCGCGCCGCGATCAGCACCTTCGCCTTGTCCGGCAGCGCGAACGCCTCCAGCGGCGGCGAGTAGGGCGTCGGGACGTCGAGCGCGGCCACGCGCTTGATCGGGGCGTCGAGGTAGTCGAAGGCCTTCTCCGCGATGCGCGCGGCGAACTCGGCCCCGGCGCCGCCCGTCAGCGGCGCCTCGTGCAGGATGATCACGCGGTTGGTCTTCGCCACCGACTCGAGGATCGCCTCCTCGTCGAAGGGGATGATGGAGCGCAGGTCGATGACCTCCGCCGACACGCTCTCCTTCGCCAGCTCGTCCGCCGCGTCGTCGGCCACATAGACCATCGCTCCCCAGGTGAGGATTGTGAGGTCCTTCCCCCGCCGTCGCACGTTGGCCTTGCCGATGGGAACGATGTAGTCGTCGGCCGGCAGCTCTTCCTTGATCCGCCGGTAGAGGTACTTGTGCTCGATGTAGAGCACCGGGTCGTCATCGCGGATGGCCGCTTTGAGCAGCCCCTTCGCGTCGTACGCGGTGGCCGGCGCGACGATCTTGATCCCCGGCCGGTTCATGAACATCGCCTCGGGATTCAGCGAGTGGAACGGCCCGCCGTGCGTGCCGCCGCCGGCCGGGCCGCGCACCACGATCGGGCAGCCGCGGCCGTAGAGGTAGCGGCTCGTGGCGGTGAAGTTCACCAGCATGTCGTAGCCGCAGGTGATGAAGTCGATGAACTGCATCTCGGCGATGGGACGCATGCCCATCAGCGCCGCGCCGGAGGCCGCACCGATGATGGCGATCTCGGAGATGGGCGTGTCGACCACGCGCTCCGCACCGAAGCGCTCGAGCAGGCCGGCGCTGGTCTTGAACGCGCCGCCGTACGCGCCGACGTCCTCACCGATGAGGAAGACGCGCTCATCGCGCGCCATCTCCTCTTCCATCGCGCTGCGGATGGCCTCGATGTACGTCGTCTCAGGCATTCCAGTATCCGTCCCCGGCCCACAGCCCCTTCGCCGCATCCTCGCCGCGCGGCATCGGCGAGCGCTCCGCCTCGTCCACCGCGGCGTCGAGCTCGCGCTTCACCCGCTGCTGGATCTGCTCGAAGTCTTCTTTTGCCGCCAGTCCCTGCTCGACGAGGGTGTTCTCGTATCGCGGCAGCGGATCCTTCGCCCGCCACTCCTCGATCAGCTCCGGTGGCACGTACGACTGGTTGTCGTGCTCGGCGTGGCCTTTCAACCGGAAGGTCTTGACCTCGAGCAGCGTGACGCCGCCCCCGCCCCGCGCCCTCTCCACCGCCACCTTCGTCGCGCCGTAGACGGCGAGGACGTCGTTGCCGTCGACAGTCAGCCCGGCGCAGCCGAAGGCGACGGCCTTGTCGGCCAGCGTCTTCGCGGCGGTCTGCTTGGAAGTGGGAGTGGAGTAGGCGTAGCCGTTGTCCTCGACGATGACCACCAGCGGCAGCTTCTGCACGGAGGCGAAGTTCATCCCCTCCCAGAAGGCGCCGGTGGACGAGCCGCCGTCGCCGATGAAGGCCAGCCCGACCAGGCTGCGCTTCTGCATCCGCCCCGCGAGGGTGATGCCGGCCATGACCGGGATCATGTCCCCCAGCATCGAGATCTGCCCGATGAAGCCGTCGGTGGCCGGGTTGCCGAAGTGGATGTTCAGCTCCCGCCCCCGCGTCGGCGAGTCCCCCTTGGCCATGTACTGCCGCAGGATGTCCACCGGCTTCGCGCCCGCGACGAGGATGGACCCGATGTTCCGGATCAGCGGCTGCACGACGTCGCCCTGCTCGTAGTCGAGCGCATACGCCGCCGCCACGGACTCCCCCTCCTGCCCCAGCGAACGGTAGATCCCCCCGATGACCTTCGACTGCCGGAACAGCGCGACGATGCGCTCCTCCAGCGTGCGGGTCAGGCGAAGGTAGTAGTCGATGTCGAGCAGTTGCTCGCGCGTGAGGCCATGCGTGTCGGACACAGGGCGTGCTTTTTAATGGATGCGGGGGCGGGAAGCAACCTCGATGCGCCAATCTACTTCTTCGCGGCCTCAGTCAGCTCTGGTCGCCGAGGCTCGAGCGTGACGACACGGTCGGGATGCTCAGCTTCTTTTTCGCGCAGATACCTGCACAGCGCGGCGAGGTCGTGATTGAACCGCGCGGATAGTTCCTCGCGTGCTTCCCGAGTTTCTTTGACGATCGGATCTTCCCACATTGAATTCACCGCTCCGTCAGCTCTTGGGGTGTGCAGATCACCGGCGGTTCATAGCCGGAAAGCCGGCACTGCCTCTCGATGGCACGTCGAATCGTCGCATTCGCGATGTGTTTACAGTTCCAGGAGAGCAAATAGTCCATGCCATGTACCGCGGCCACCGCCATGTGCAACGCATCGGTCTCGGCGTTGGGCGCCAAGCCGGCGGCCCTGAGCAGCAACGGTGCGAGACGCTCAGCTTCTTCCGTTACGGCGAGCAACGGAAGGTCCTTTGCCAGCGCGAGGCGCTCGCGGGCCAACTCCAGGTTCCCGATACTTGCCTCGCCGATCACGATCTCGGAAACGAAGAGGTCGTACTCTCCTCGACGTGAATTCCACCACTCGCGCGTAAGCTCCTGGTTCCCGAGCACGATCACATCCCGGCTGAGGCGTCCGACGAGGTAGCTGACCACACTCGTCTCCAGATACACACGCGCGCTCACTTTACAACCTACTGGTGTATCGAATGCCCCAGCGCGTCCTCGGCGGCCTCCATGATCGCCTCCGAGAGCGTCGGGTGGGCGTGGATCGTCTTGGCGATGGACTCCGTCGTCGCTTCCAGCTCCAGCGCGGCGCAGGCCTCGGCGATGAGGTCGGTGGCGTGGGGGCCGACGAGGTGCACGCCGAGGACTTCGTCGTATTTCTTGTCCGAGACGATCTTCACCAGGCCGCCGGACTCGCCGATGATGCGGGCCTTGGAGTTGGCGGTGAACGGGAACTTGCCCACCTTCACGTCGTAGCCGCGCTCCTTCGCCTTCTTCTCCGTGAGGCCGACCGACGCCACCTCCGGGTCGGTGTACGTCGCATTCGGGACGTGGTCGTAGTTGATGGGGCGCACTTCCGACCCTGCCATGTGCTCGATAGCCAGGATGCCTTCCGCCGAGGCGCAGTGGGCCAGGGCGGGGGTAGGGACGATGTCGCCGATGGCGTAGACGTTCGGCTCGCCGGTGCGCATGTAGCCGTCCACCTGCACGTAGCCGCGGTCCATCTGAATCTTCGTTTTCTCCAGGCCGCAATTCTCGGTCAGCGCGCGGCGGCCGGTGGCGGAGAGCACCAGCTCGGACTCGATCACCTGCTGCTTCCCTTTGACGGTGATGGTCGACTTCACGCCGGTCTCGGTGACCTCGCACGACTCGACCTTCGCATCGGTGAAGACGTCGATCCCCTTCTTCTTGAAGACGCGGGTGAACTCCTTGGCGATCTCCTCGTCCTCGATGGGGAGGAGCTGGGGCATGACCTCCACGATCCAGACCTTCGTGCCGAAGCGGTGGAAGATCGAGGCGAACTCGCAGCCGACCGCCCCTGCGCCGATCACCAGCATCGACTTCGGCACCTCGGTCAGCTTGAGGATGTGATCGGAGTTGATGATGCGCTTGCCGTCCGCTTTGATGTGCGGCAGGTCCTTCGGCACGGAGCCCATGGCCAGGATGATGTTCTTGGCCTTCAGGCGCTGCGGCTCGGGCGTGTCGCCGGTGACCTCGACCACGCCGTTGCCTTCCAACCGGCCGAAGCCGGTCACGCGCTCGACCTTGTTCTTGCGGAAGAGGAACTCGATGCCCTTCGCGTTCTTGTCCACCACCGACTGCTTCCGGTCCTGGGCCACCTTGAAGTCGAGCTGCACGTCGCCGACCGTGATGCCGAACTCCTGCGACTTGCGGATCTTCTCCAGGACGTCGGCGTTCTGGAGCAGGGCCTTCGTCGGGATGCAGCCGCGGTGGGTGCAGGTGCCGCCGATGAACGGGTCCTTCTCCACGACCGCGACCTTCATCCCGAGCTGCCCGGCGCGGATGCCCGCCACGTAGCCGCCGGGACCGCTGCCGATCACGACGACGTCGAAATTCTGTTCTGCCAAGGGTGGTGTACCTCCGTTCGAGAATCGAGCGGGCATTATAGGGGCGTTGTCAGTTATCGGTTGTCAGTAAGACCGGGCTCTACCGACAACTGACAACCGACAACGCCTTCGTCCCTCATTGCGGCATCACGTACGTCGGGTCCTGCGTGATCTGGTCGATGGCGGAGCCGTAGGCCGTCACCTTGCCGCTGCCGCTGATCACCTTCACCGTCACGCGGGCGTTGTACGTCGTCCCGGCGCCGAAGTCGGCCACGGAGAACTGGCGGAACTCGTTCGGGGCGAGGTCGAAGGACGTCTTCGCCGTCACCTTCGAGTCGGGGAGGACGAGCGAGACCTCCACGGTCGCGCCGTTGCCGGTCGTCTCATCCACGCCGATGTTCGTCCGGATGCGGTCCGACTGCTCGATCTGCAGGATCTGCAGCGCGTCATCGCCCAGAGCGATCGATTGGTCGGGCGTGACGCCGGCGATGAACTGGCCGTAGGTGCCGGTCGAGGTCTGGTTGTACGTCCGGGCCGTGACCACCAGCGCGCTGTTGGACGGCGTCGTCACCACCACCGACCCGCCGGAGCTCGTCACGCCGAAGAGCGACTGCAGGGCGTTGTCGATGGCCTTGATCTCGCCGCCGTTGACCGTGATGCTCGCCGTCTTCGCCGAGGCGGGATCGCCCTGCGGGTAGTAGGTGAGCGTCGCCGGCGTCGACTCGCTGCCGGAGTTGAAGATCCGGATGTCGCTGCGCCAGCTCGCGATGCCGTTGTTGATGTCCGCCATGCCCGGCAACACGTAGCGGCCGGCGAGCGCAGCGCCCTTCAGCACCGGCGGGACGAGCAGCGGGTCGTTCGTCCGGTTGTCCACCGTCGAGGCGTACGCCGTCACCTTGCCGGTGCTCGAGGTCACCTCGACCTCGATGCGTCCGTCATCGAGAGTGATGCCGTACGTGGCCAGGAGCGAGTTGAGCGGCCGGTGCTCGCCGGCCAGCAGCGAGACCGGGATCTCCTGCAGCTTGTCGCCGTGAGTGTTGAAGACGCGCAGGATGACGTCCGCCGGCTCGCCGGAGCCTTCCACCAGGCCGAAGTTCGTCCGGTAGATGGTCGACTGCGCGATCTGCTGCAGGGAGAGGATGCCCGCCCCCTTGCCGATGAACTGAGCGAAGGGGATGGCCGGGATGAACTGCCCGAACGTGCCGTTGTCGGTGAAGTTGTAGGTGCGGCTGGAGGCGACCGTGACCTTCTTCACGCCGAGAGTCAGCGAGGCGATGCTGGTCGTGGAAGAGGAGGCGAGGGGGCGGATCTCCAGCATGCCGGTGGAGCTCGCGCCGCCCGAGCCGCTGCCGAAGAACGAGGCCAGAATGTCGTCCAGGGCCATGGTGCCGCCCGGGTCGACCTGCACGGTCATGGAGTTGCCGCTCACCGTGCCGTCGACGCCCGACGGGGTGAAGTTCAGCATGTACTTCATCGTCTGCGCGGAGAGGTTCGTCAGGCGAACGTCGGACTCGAACAGCGAGCCGTTCGCGCCGGCGGCGTGAGCCACGGCGGGGATGATCTGCGCATCGGGAGGCGGCGTGTTGCGGCCGCCCGGCGCGACCGGGCTGACCAGCGTGACCGAGACCGGCACGCTCTTCGGCGTCACCGCGTTCCCCTTCACCTTGCCGCTGCCGGAGGAGCCGTAGCTCACCTTCACCGTCGCGGTGTTCGTGCCGGGGGGGAGGACGGAGGCGTCGGCCGTGACGGTCAGCGTCTGGCCGGCGGGACCGAGCGTGCCGCTGGACGGCGTCACGGTCAGCCAGGGGCGGTCGACCGTGGCGGTGAAGGTCACCGGCGTCGGCGAGCCCTCGAGGAACAGCGTCTGCACGACGTTCCCCTCCAGGCCGACTTCGGCGCTGGCGTTCTGCTCCTTCGCCGTCGGGCGGAGCGGGGTGATGAAGATGCCGACCGCGTTCGAGTACGGGCCGCGCTCATCGCTGCAACTGCTCACCGCGCGGACGCGGTAGAGGTACTGCTGCGGCCTGTCGGTGGCGGTGTGCGTGAAGGAGGCGCTGATGCCGCTCACGCTCTTCGTCGTCGCGCCGCTGAAGTCGAGCGAGGTCGCTTCCTGGATCTCGTACACGTTCGCGTTCACCACCGGCGTCCAGCGGACGGAGTACGGCGTGCCGGAGAGCGTCTGGCCGATGACGGTCGCCAGCGGCCGGTCGGGCGTGCGGCAGGGCGGCGCGGCGTTCAGAGCCAGGAAGTCGTTGACCGCTGAGCGAATCGGCGGGCAGCCGTCGAACACGACTTCGACGAACCAGTGGTTGATGCCGGCCGGCACGTCGAGGCGCATGGAGTTGTCGGTCGACACCCCCAGGACGGTCGGCTCCGCGCCGCGGTTGGCCAGCCAGAGCCTGTACTGCTTCGCGCCGCGCACGCGGGTCCAGGTGAACTGCACCGGCGCCACGAGATCGCGCGAGCCGTCGGCGGGCGTGAGCAGGACCGGCCGCCGGTTGTCGCAGGCGGAGGAGACGGAGAAGCGGCGCACATCAGAGAACGTCACGGGGCAGCCGTTGAAGATGGCCGCGACGCGCCACTCGTAGCTGCCGCCCTGCAGCTCGCGCGGGAGGTGCGTCTCGCTCGTCTCGCCGATCGGCGCCAGCGAGCCGTCGCCGAGGCGGAGGAGGACGATGTATTTGATGGCGTTGCTCACCGGCGTCCAGGCGAAGTCGACAGGCGACGGCACGTTCGCCGCGCCGTCCTGCGGTGCGAGCAGTTGCGGTGTGGCGGTGGCGCAGTTCGAGGCGCGCGGCACGGTGAAGCGCGCGCGGGCGGAGCGCGTCGAGGGGCACTCGCGGAAGACGGCTTCCACCAGCCAATCGACGATGCCGGCCGGCACGGCGCGGGTGAGCGACGTCTCGCCGGTGGTGCCGATCAGCAGCAGCGGGCCGCCGTCGAAGGCAGCGAAGACGCGGTACTCGATCGCGCCGGCCACGGCGCTCCACTGCAGGGTGACGGGGGAGGCGACGTTCGTCGCGCCGTCCGACGGGGCGATGAGCGACGGCGAGTCGGTGGGGCAGCGGGTCGCATCGCCTTCGACCTTGAAGAACGCCCGCGCGGAGGACATCGGCGGGCAGCCGTCGAAGAAGACTTCCACGAACCAGCCGTAGGAGCCGCTCTTCAGCTCCTGCTTCATCTCGTTGTCTTTCGTCAGCCCGAGGTCGGTCAGCCCTTCGCTGGTGACGAGCCAGACGCGATAGGCCGTTGCGCCGGTCACCGTGCTCCACTTCAGCTCGACCTCTTCGTCGTCGGTCGTTGCCGGCGCGGCGGCGGTGCCGAGCGGCGCGACGAGCGACGGCGCGCTCCGGCTGTCGCAGTCGTTCGCCTTGGCCACGGTGAACTTGCCGTGCGAGGAGAGGATGGAGGAGCAGGCGGTGTCGCCCGCGGCCGTCGCCGTCACGGCGGGCATCGCCTCGACCCACCATTCGCCGTCGCCGCTCGGGAGCGAGACCGTGGCGCTGGTGCCGGTGACGCGGGCCAGCGCGGTCGGCTCGCTGCCGCCCACCGCCACCCACAATCGGTACGAGCTCGCGTTCGTCACCGCCGACCAGGAGAAGGTCGCCGGCGACGTGATGGTCGCCCCGTTCGTCGGCGTCCTCAACGTCACGCTCCCCTCGGGGCACTTCGAGGCCTCGACGGTGAAGCGGAAGGTGCTCGACTTGGTCGTCGGGCAGCCGGGGAACTTCGTCTCGACGTACCACGCCACGCTCGTGCCGCCGGAGATCAGCCGGGTGAGGGTCGTGTTCGCTGTCTCGCCGGCCTGCACGAAGTCGGCGCCGTCGTAGGAGGTGAAGAGCTCGTAGCCGCTGGCGTTCTTGACCGCATCCCACTTGAAGGTGACGGTCGAGCCGACGTTCGCCGCGCCGTTGGCCGGCGAGGTGAGCGTCGCGCCGGCGTTGTTGCAGGTGGTCGGTGTGACGACGGTGAAGGTCGAGCGTCCGGAGACGGTCGTCGGGCAGTCGGTGCCGAAGGTCGTCTCGACATACCAGGAGACGGTGCCGGCCGGCGGATTGACCGTGAGCGAGGTGCTGGTCGTGGTGCCGAGGAGGACGGGGAAGGCGTTGTTGAGCGAGGCGAAGACGCGGTAGGAGGCGGCGTTACCGACGGCGCTCCACCTCAGGTCGACCGGCGAGGTGACGTTCGTCGCGCCGTCGGCCGGGGAGGTGAGGGTCGCCGTGCCGGGGTTGGTCGCGCAGACGGGTTTGGCCGGGAGGGTGAAGCGGAAATGCTGCGACTCGGTGGTGCCGCAGGTGGTGCCGCCGAAGATGGCCTGCACGTACCACTCGTTGCTGCCCGCCGGCGCATTCGAGCGGAACTCGGTGTCGCTGGTGACGGTGACGGCGGACGCGCTGCCGCCGTTCGAGGCGAGCATCAGCCGGTACTGCGTGGCGCCGGCGACCGCCTGCCAGGCGAAGCGGACGTTATCGTCGGTGAGCGCGGCGCCGTTGGCCGGCGAGGTGAGGGTCGGGGCGGTGGTCGGGCAGGTGGCTGCGGTCGTGACGGTGAAGCGCGAGGTCTGCGAATTCAGAGCTGCGCAGGGGGCGGCGTAGTTCGCCCGGATGTAGAAGGTGTAGGAGCCGGCCGGGAGGGTGGCGCTGGCGGTGGTGATGTTCGCCGCGACGGCGACCTTCGAAGTGAACGTCGCGCCGCCGTCCGTGGAGACCATCACGTCGTAGCCGGTCTCCTTGTCGACGTCGCTCCAGCCGAAGGTCACCGGCTTGCCGGCCTCGAAGTCGGCGTTCGCCGCCGGGGCGGAGATCGTCGGGGTGATGGTCGGGCAGGCCGGCTGGCTGACGGTGAAGCGGACCTTCTGCGAGTCGGTGGTGGGGCAGGTGCCGCCGAAGCGGGTGCGGATCAGGGCCAGGTAGTCGTTCGCGCTCAGCGACTTGGAGATGGTGGTGGCGGTGGTCGAGGCCGAGGTGTTGAAGGTCGCGCCGCCGTCGGTGGAGAGGAGGAGGTCGTAGCCGACCGCGCCGCTGACCGCCGTCCAGTTGAAGCTCACCTGCTGGCTGGTGGTGAAGCTGGCGCCGTCGGACGGCGCGGTGAGCGACGACACTCCCGTCGGGCAGATGGTGAAGCTGCTCACGGAGGTGGAGGTCTTCCTGGAGGAGTCGCAGGCCGGCGCCGCGTCGACATACCAGTAGTAGGTGCCGGGGGCGAGGGTCGACGGCGTGTAGGTCGTCTGCGAGCTCGGGAGCGACGGGTCGTTCGCATTTGCCGGCGGCGGATTCGTCGTGCCGAGGTGGAGATTGTAGTTGTCGGCGCCGCTGGACGAGGACCAGGAGAGGGTGGGGGTGCTGGTCGACGCGCTGCCGTTCACCGGGTTGCGCAGGGTGAAGGAGCCGGGGGCGTTGCAGGCCTGGGCGGTGGTGAAGCTCTGGCAGGAGCTCGTCTTCGCCGGGCACGTCCCCTTCTTCGCCGCGACCTTCCACTCGTAGGTCGTGCCGGGCTGGAGGGAGGGAGGAGTGAAGGTCGTGACGGTGCCCTGCGTGGTGCCCATCGGCGAGCCGCTGCAGCCGGAGCCGGGGGAGCCGAAGTAGACGTCGTACGTGTCGGCGCCGACGTTGGACCAGGTCAGGACGGGGATGGTGCCGATGCCGGTGGCATTGGCCAGCGGCGCGGTGAGGGTGGGGGCGGTGCTCACGCACCCGACGGTGAACTGCTTGACGGCGGAGTCGACGCCGGACGTGCAGAGCAGGTAGATGGATTTGACGTACCACTCATAGGTGCCGACGGAGAGCGCGGGGCCGACGCAGCTCGTCGAGACCGCGTCGCCGGTGCAGGCCTGGGTGCCATTGCCGGTCGAGCCCGCCGGCCGGACCCACACCGAGTAGGAGCCGAGGGCCAGAGAGGCGACCGACGGCGACCATTGATAGGTGATGGACGACCCGGAGGAGAGGTTCTGGTTCACCGGCTGCGACGGCTGGCCAGCCTGGCTCTGGAGCGGGCAGTTCTGCGCCAGCGCCTGGCCGCTGATCATCAGCGACATGGCCAAGGCCAGGCTGACGGCGAGCGACTTTCTGCGAGAAGTCATGGGCTCTCCCGGGGTACGACACAGGTTTTCCTGAATGTGCTGAAGGAACTGACGGGCAATCTATTCGTTCCGTTGACGAACCAGCGTGACTCGGATCACGCCAGTATAGCCGAACAAGTACAAATAAGTTGTCGTGCTCGCTACTCTCGGGAAGGAAGGCCGCTGCAGACGGCGCGCCAGGATTGGTGAGTCGCAGGCTCAACCGCTCAACTGCCGAGCTCCGGGCCAACCCATGATCGCAGCTCCTCGTACTGCGCCGGCATCCGCTCGAGAAGGAACCGCTCGACGCGCCGCCGCGGGTCCGCGAGCATCCGGTCTCGCGCCTCGACGAATCCGCGGTATGCCCGCCAGCTCGCCCCGCCGGCGTCGCGAATGCGGAAACCGCGGTAGCCAAGGCCGGCGGGGGCGGGGGGAGGGCCGTCCGCCGGCTCGAGGCTGTCGATCAGATGCACGAGCCGGGCGCTCTCCGGCTTGCCGAGTTGCCACTGGGGATTCGGGCGGCCGCTGAAGACGTCGAGCTCGACGAGCATGCTCTAGTTGATCACCACGGATTTTCCCGCGTAGAAGTATCCGCAGAAGTCGGTGTAGGGGCCTCGGGCGGCCGTTTCCGGGTTCACCACGAGCGCATTGTTGTTGTCCACGTTGCGTGCCGCGGTCTGGCCCGGCTTGTGGCCCCAGAAGCCGCCCCTCTGCTCGCGGTACCAGTGGTAATCCTGGTTGGGCGCGATGACCAGGGCCATGAGCCGCCGCGGCCACTCGCTGATGGGGAGGCAGTCGCAGCGTTTCTTCAGGCCGTCCGCCATGGCCGCGGTCGTGACGTTGGCGCATTTCATCGTGCCGGTCTGCGCGCCGTGGGCGCGGCCCGGCTGGGCGAAGGTGTCGGTCCGCCAGTTGCGCGCGTAGTTGTAGCAGTTGTTGTGGGGCTGGACGGCGGCCGTGTTCCAGAAGCCGGGGTTGTACTGGCTCACCTCGTACTCGCACTTGTCGCACTTGGCGTCGTGCACCGTCGTGCGCAGCGGGCTGGAGGGGGGCGGAGGAGGGCCGGGAGGCTGGGGCGGGCGCTGCAGAGAGCGCTCCATCTGCTCCGCGATGAACTCGAAGAGGGTTCTGTTCAACGGCGTGAGCTCGTGCTGGACCAGCCGTACCTCGCGGGGGCGCAGCATCCCTTCGAGGACTCGCCGGGCCAGATCGACCGAGGCCTTGGGATTGGCGGCGGCCGCCGAGCCGACGGCGAATTCGCGGGCCAGGTTGCGCTGGCGCGGCTCGTCGTCGCCGATCAGCGACAGCCGCACCTCCCGATACCCGAGGCCGGTGAAGCCGGCGTCCGGCTTGGCCACCGCTTCCCGCGACTCCGCCACCACGCCGAGCAGTTGCTTGGCCTCGTCGGAATCGGTGACGAACCACACCGGATTGGGCCGGCCTGAAAAGATGTCGACTTCCACTTTCAACATTGTGCCGCTCCTTTCGCCTGAGGCGGACCGCCTCTACGCGCGCACTCTGTAGTGACGCGCCGACCGCGGCCGTTTCAACGCGCCTCTAGGGCGTGGCGCCGAGCGGCCGCTGCGCCGGCCGCTTCCGCATCCGCGCCGCCACCATCCCGCCCACGAAGCCGAAGGCGTGGCCGCTCCAGGAGATGCCGGCCTGCGGCGTAATGGCGAGGAGCAGGGTCGTGCCGTAGATGCCGACGACGATCAGGGTCACGACGAGCGACCAGAGCCGGCGGTCGTAGGCTGGACGCACGAGCAGGTAGCCGATGTAGCCGAACACCACGCCGCTCGCGCCGATATGGTTCGCGGTCGAGCCGAAGAGCCACGTGCCGGCGCCGGCGCACAACATGGAGACGATCGTCACGTAGACGAATTCCGTGGTGCCGCTGACCAGAATCAGGCCGCCGAGGACGAGGAGGGGGACGGTGTTGGCGAGGAGGTGCGACCAGTTGGCGTGGATGAACGGCGCGACGAGGATGCCGGCCAGATGGCCGGGCGTGCGGGGGATGATGCCGTAGCCGGCGATGGACGAGTCGCGGAAGGTGTCGATGATCCGCACCGCCCACATGCTGCCGACGAATGCGGCCAGCACCCAGGCGCGGCGGGCCATCGGCGCCTCGGTCACCGGTACTTGTTCCCCCCGGTGTTGAAGACGACGACCGTCTCGTCGCCGCGGATCGTCCCCGCCTGGAGCAGCGACGTGAGCGCGAGCAGCGCCGCGCCTCCCTCAGGACCGGCGTCGATCCCTTCCGTCTGCCGGAGCTCCGCCGCGGCATCCTCGATGCCCGCCTCATCGACGGCCACCGCCCCTCCGCCCGAGTCCCGCAGCGCTCGCAGCATCAGCCGGTCGCCGATCGCCCGCGGCACGCGCAGTCCCCACGCCTCGGTGCGCGGCGACTCCCACTCCGGCGCGCTCTCCAGCCCCTGCTCGAAGGCCCGGACGATCGGCGCGCAGCCGGAGGACTGGACGCTGAACATCCGCGGGCGCTGGTCTCCGATCCAGCCGAGACGCTGCATCTCGTCGAAGGCCTTCCACATGCCGATGAGGCCCGTGCCGCCGCCGGTGGGGTAGAGGATGACGTCGGGCAGGCGGCCGAGATCCTCCAGCAGCTCGTAGCCCATGATCTTCTTCCCCTCCACGCGGTACGGCTCCTTGAGCGTGGAGAGGTCGAAGCCGCCGCTGGCGGCGAGATACTGCTGCACGCGCTTGCCGGCGTCGGTGATGACGCCCGCCACGAGCTCCACTTCCGCGCCGTAGCCGCGGCACTCGTCGACGATCGACCGCGGCGTGTCGCGGGGCATGGCCACGAAGACCGGCAGGCCGGCACGCGCCCCGTACGCGGAGAGGGCGGCGCCGGCGTTCCCCGCGGTCGGCGCGGCCAGGCTCTTCGCCCCGAGCTTGCGGGCCATCGTCACCGCGGCGGCCATCCCGCGCGACTTGAAGGAGCGGGTCGGATTCTTCGACTCGTCCTTGATCCAGACGTTCGGGAAGCGCTTCGAGCGCAGCAGCGGCGTGATCCCCTCGCCGAGGGTGACCGCCTCCTCCACGCCCGCCGGCAGCACCTCGGCGTAGCGCCACATGTTCGGCGCGCGCGTGACGATCTCCCGCCGCAGCTCGGGGGCGGGGGAGAGGTCGTAGCGGGCGAGGAGTGGGGCGCCGCAGGCGCGGCAGAGGTTGATCAGCGAGCCGGCGTCGTAGCGGGCGTCGCATGCGGAGCAAACGAGACGGAACGGCATGCGGGGAGGGATGCTAACACCGGGGGGCGGCCGCGCCGTCAGCGGCACCCTGGCATCGATGCGAGCAGCGGGGGGCGGGGCGGGCGGGTGAGGCCGGACGAGCTGAGGATGGCCACGATCCGCCCGCGGACGTTCTTCGCCGGGACCGTGCCCCAGTAGCGCGAATCCGACGAGTAGTCGCGGTTGTCGCCCATGACGAAGTACTGGCCGGCGGGGACGATGAGCGGGCCGAACTGGTCGCGCGAGCGGTACGGCTCGGGAAGCGGTTGCAGGTTCGGGTAGATCTGCGTGTCGCCGTGGACCACATACGGCTCGCGCGCGGCGCCGCCGTTGATGAAGAGCTGCTTGTCGCGGACCACGATCGTGTCACAGGGGAGGCCGACGACGCGCTGGGTGAACGCCACGTTCGTCTGCAGCGGATAGTCGAAGACGATGATGTCGCCGCGCATCACGTCGCGGGCGAGGCGGCCCATGAACGCGCGGCTGCCGATCGGGATCGTCGGAATCATGGCCCCGGTCGGGACGCGGTACTGCTTGAAGAAGATGACGAAAGACAAGAGGGCGGCCACGCCCATGACGACGAGGCCGCCCAAGATCAGATTGCGCATCCTTCGTTACTGCTTCTTGCCCATCTGCTCCAGGCCCTGCCGCATCTTCTCGGCATCGGCGTCCGGGCGGTCGCTCCACTTCGACATTTCCGCGGCGATCGCGTTGAGCGTGTCGGCGTGCTTGCCGTAGAGCTGGCGGTTGTAGACCAGGGCCGGATCCTGCTGCTGCTTCTGCGTTTCGAGCTGCTTCTTCTGCTCGTCCAGGCTGGCGAGCATCTGGGCGTAGGCGGCCTTCGTCTGCTCGTCCTTCGCCTCGTCGTACGACTTCTTCATCTGCGCGTAGCTGCTGTCGAAGTTCGCCTGCGCGGCGGCGGTGATCTTCTCCGACATCTCGGCGGTGGCCGCCTCGAGCACCTTTCCCTTGATCCAGAGGTACTCCTGGGTGTTGTAGCCGAGGTCCTTGGCCGCGCGGATGTCCGCCGTGGCGATGTCCGCCACCGAGCCGAGGGTCTTGAGGCCCTCGAACATGCCGGCCATCGACTTCTCGCCGGCCTTCTTGGCCTTCTCCGCGTGCTGCGCGGCTTCCTGCTTGGCCACCTGCACGATCTGCTTCTCGTGCTCGCGCACCTTCAGATACATCTGGATCTGGGCCTCGGTGAGCTTGCCGTCGGCGGGCGGCTCGTACTTGTCGTCCGCCGCCTCCTTCATCAGGTCGACCGTGCCGCGCTTGTCGAGATCCCTGGAGATGGCGGCCTTGTCGGCGAGCTCCTTCGCCTTGCAGCCGAGGAACAGCATGAAAAGGCAGGAAAGAGCGAGAGAGAGACTACGACGCATGTTCGGGATTTCCTCCAAATAAGGTTAGAAAGCGGGTGATTGTAACCGGCCGGCGCGCGGCGCGCCAGTGATCGGAATCACTCCGCCAGGCGGGCGCGGACGCGCTCGGTCAGCTCGCCAAGGTCGGTCAGGATCTGCTCCAGCTCGCCGTGGTACCGGTCGCGCGCGGCCTGGAGGTGATCGCGCGCCTCCTGCGTCTGTTCGCCGGATGCCTGCAACTGCTGCCGCACATCCTGCAACTCCGCCTCGAGCTCCGCCACGCGGCCGCTCAGATCGGGAATCGGCTCGGGCGTGAGCTCGATCGGCTCCGGCTCCTCGACGGCGGCCGGCATCGGCTCGTCCATCACCGCCACCGCCGGCTCGTCATGCGGGATGAGCGCCTCGGCGCCGAGCTCCTCGACATCCTCGTGCTCGGCGACGGACATCGTGCCGGAGATCGTCCGCGGCCGCTCGCGTCCTTCGCCGAGGAGCTGCTCGAGCGAGACCTCCTCCATCTTCTCGTAGCCGGAGTTGATCGGCGTCGTCTCGGGGAACGGCGCCGCGTCGGCGAACGGCTCCGGCTCGGGGGCCGGCTTGACCGCGATCTTCGACGTCGCGGGCTTGACCTTCGGCGCCTCCGGCTTCGGTCCCTTGAGGCGGTTGAAGAGATGCTTGGCCGTGATCTTCGAGACCAGCTTGAAGGTCTCCATCACCCCCTCGCCCTTGATGGCCGAGGCCTCGGTGTAGGGGTAGCCCTCGAACCCGAGGAGCGTCTGGAGCTCCTCGACGGGGAGGACGCCGGGGATGTCGCGCTTGTTGAACTGGATGACGATCGGCGTGTCGTTGGCGTCGATCTGGTTCTCGCTCAGGTTCTCCAGCAGGTTGGCGAAGCTCTCCCGGTTCGACTCGATCATCGACGGCTGGGAATCGGTGACGAAGACCACCGAGTCGGCGCCGCGGAGGACGAGCTTGCGGGTCTCGTTGTAGAAGACCTGGCCGGGGACGGTGTAGAGCTGGATCTTGAGGTTGAAGCTGCCCACCTTGCCGATGTCGACCGGGAGGAGGTCGAAGAAGAGGGTACGGTCGGTCTTGGTCGCCAGCGAGAGCATCTTCCCCTTCGACTTGGGGTCGAGCTTGTCGAAGATGACCATCAGGTTCGTCGTCTTTCCGCACAGGCCGGGCCCGTAGTAGACGATCTTGGCGGTCATCTCCCGCGTGGCGTGATTGAAGAGAACCATCGAAGACCTCGTCGAGAGATTGGGTTCTGAGTATCGCATAGAATGCGCGGCGTGGACCCGGAGCCGGCGGACGCGGAGCCGATCGCGATTCCCATCACCGACACGCTCGATCTGCATCCCTTCCGCCCCGCCGACGTGCGCGACGTGGCCCGCGAATACCTCCTCGAAGCGCGGGCCCGCGGTTTGCGTCAGGTGCGCCTGATCCACGGCCGGGGCGTCGGCGTGCAGCGCGAGAACGTCCAGTCGCTGCTCCGTGTTCTGGACTTCGTGGAGGACTTCCACGATGCCGACCCGTCCGGCGGCGGCTGGGGCTCGACGGTCGTGCTGCTGAAACCGTAAGGAGAGACATGGCGACTCTGTTCGAAGAGCTGCAGCGGGTGCGGACGTACGAGTACACGGAAGACGAGGTGCGCGGCTTCGAGGAGCTCCACGACGAGATCCGGGCCCTGAAGAAGCAGCGCAACGCGGTGATCGTCGCGCACAACTACTACCGCCCGGAGATCCTGAAGGTTGCCGATTTCGTAGGCGATTCGCTCGAGCTAGCGCTGATGGCGTCGAAGGTCAAGGACGCGGACGTGATCGACTTCTGCGGCGTGCACTTCATGGCCGAGACGGCGAAGATCGTGAACCCCTCGCGCACGGTGCTCCTGCCGAACCTCGCCGCCGGCTGCCAGCTCGCCGACTCCGCCCCAGCCGAGGACCTCCGGGCGCGCATCGAGGAGCTGCGCCGCTCGCATCCTGACCTCGCGGTGGTCAGCTACGTGAACACGACCGCGGCGGTGAAGGCGCTGTCGGACATCATCTGCACCTCGGCGAACGCGGCGAAGGTCGTCCGCTCGCTTCCCAATCAGACGATCCTGTTCGTGCCGGACCGCAACCTCGCGCGGCACGTCGCCGAGCAGGTGCCGGAGAAGACGATCATCCCCTGGGAAGGCTTCTGCTACGTGCATCAGCAGATCAGCCCTCAGGAGATCGAGCGCATCCGCGCCGCCGACCCGGAGCTGGAGGTGCTGGTCCACCCCGAGTGCCGCGGCGACGTGGCCAAACTGGCCGACGCCGTCCTCTCCACCTCGGGGATGGTGAAGTACGCCAAGGAGCGCCCGGCCCGGCGCTTCCTCGTGGTGACGGAGTGCGGCCTGACGGACCGCCTGGCGATGGAAGTCCCGGACAAGACGTTCCTCAAGGGCTGCAAGCTCTGCACGTTCATGAAGGTGACGACGCTGGAAGACGTGCGCGACTCGCTCAAGCTGATGCGCTACGAGATCGAGGTCCCCGAGGAGGTCCGCGTCCCCGCCCAGCGCGCGCTGCAGCGGATGTTCGACGCCACGGAGGGCGGCACGGCGCGGAGCGAGGTGATTCGCAAGTAGCGCTGAAACGCTCCGCCCTGCCGTGTCACTACCTCCGCAAAGGGGGAAGTAATCATGAGCACAGTCCTTGCGTTTCGCACCCAGCCGGGGGCGGTCACGATCCCGGCGGGGCAGTCCAAGCAGCTCGGCAGCGTCGACGTCTCCAAGTTCGAGCGCATCCGCGTGGTGGCGGACGAGCGGATCGGGTCGCCGTCGGGCGTCAGCATCCGGCTGACGATCACGGAGGGGAACGAGCTGGTCAGCCAGCTCGACATCCTCAAGCTCTCGCCCGTCTCGCAGGTCACCCGCGTGTACGACGTTCCGGGCACGAAGCTGACGATCTTCGCCGATGCGGCGCCCGGCGCCGGCACCGACGCGGTCGACGTCCTCGTCTACGGGAACACGTAGGCGCAACGGGAGGGCGTCGCCTCGCGGGCGGCGCCCACTTACTTCTTCGCCGCCTCCGCCTCGCGCCGGGCCGTCGCCTCGCGCTCGGCCTGGGCGGACATCGGCGGGTTGTAGGCCGGGATGCCGGTCACCGCCTCGCCGATGATGAGGTTGTGGATGTCGTGTGTCCCCTCGTATGTCTTGACCGACTCGAGGTTGAGCATGTGCCGGATCACCGGGTACTCGTCGGAGATGCCGTTCGCGCCGAGGATGTCGCGGGCGGTGCGGGCGGACTCGAGGGCGATGTGCACGTTGTTCATCTTCCCCATCGAGACGTGGTGCGGCTTGAGCTTCCCCTGGTCCTTGAGCCGCCCCATCTGCAGGGCGAGGAGCTGGCCCTTGGTGATCTCGGTGATCATCCAGGCCAGCTTGTTCTGCACGAGCTGGTGCGACGCGATGGGCATGCCGCCGAACTGGATGCGCGACTTGGAGTAGTCGAGCGCCGTCTGGTAGACCGCCATGGCCGCGCCGAGGGCGCCCCAGGCGATGCCGTAGCGGGCCTGGGTCAGGCAGGAGAGCGGGTACTTGATGCCGTTCGTCTGGGGGAGGACGTTCTCCGCCGGAATGCGGCAGTCCTCGAAGAAGAGCTGCGAGGTGATGGACGCCCGCAGCGAGAACTTGCCCATGTGGTAGGCGGTGGTGAAGCCGGGCGTCCCCTTCTCGACGAGGAAGCCGCGGATGCTGCCGTCGACCTTGGCCCAGACCACGGCCACATCGGCGATGGAGCCGTTCGTGATCCACGCCTTCGCGCCGTTGAGGACCCACGAGTCGCCGTCCTTGCGGGCGTAGGTGCGCATGCCCCCGGGGTTCGAGCCGAAGTCGGGCTCGGTCAACCCGAAGCAGCCGATCTTCTCGCCGCCGGCCAGTTTGGGGATCCAGTAGTCCTTCTGTTCCTGCGAGCCGTACGTGTAGATGGGGTACATCACCAGGCCGGACTGCACGGAGGCGAAGGAGCGGAGGCCGGAGTCGCCGCGCTCGAGCTCCTGCATGATCAGGCCGTAGGCGACGTGATTGAGGCCGGGGAGGCCGTATTCGTGGATGGTCGCGCCGAAGAGCCCCATCTCCGCGATCTTGGGGATGAGGTGCATGGGGAACTTTTCTTCGCGGTTGGCGTGCTCGATGATCGGCAGGATCTCGTCATCCACGAAGTCGCGGACGGTTTGCCGCACCATCAGCTCTTCCTCGGAGAAGAGCGAATCGATATCCATGTAGTCGACGCCTGGAAAATTGGCCACGTGATGCTCCTTGGTGAAGTGGGGGGCATGATATCGAAAACCGTTATCGGTTGTCGGTTGTCAGTAGGCGAACCGATAACCGACGACCGACAACGATTCTCCGTATCAACCTCCGCATGCGCCCCTTGGCCCTTTTCGCCCTCCTCCTCTCCGCCCCCTCCCTCCTCGCCGCCGCCGATGTCGTGTTCCTCGGACCGCCGCCGCAGCGCGTCCCGCTCGTGTCGGCGATCTTCCTGACGCTCGGGATCACGAATCGCGGCTCGGAGACGGTGGCCATCGCCTACACGATCGAGCTGTCAGGCGGGGTGGTGATGGAACCGCCGTTCAACTGCCAGCCCGACACGCGGCCGCTGCGCTGCGCGACGACGCTGATCGCGCCCGGCGCGCCGTTCTTCGAGAGCATCACCGTTCGGGCGCCGTCGGTGCCGGGGCCCTTCACCGTCCGCGTGACGGCCGACCAGAGCGTGGCCACGGCGACCATCGAAGCCGTGGCGCGGCCGGACCTCGTGGTCGTCTGGAGATCGCTGCAGCCGACCGATCCGGGGGCGACGCTGCAGGCAGCCGGCGTGATCGCGAACAACGCGCCGATCACTCCGGCCCGCGACGTGCGGCTGCACATCACCGCCGCGAACGGCTCGGTCGTCGCGGCGAGCATCGGAAGGGAGGAGTGCGCGGTGGAAGACGGCGCGGCGGTCTGCCGCATCGCCGCGCTGCCGCAGCGGACGGTCGACTTCAAGGCCACGGTCCGGGCGGCCGACCTCCGCAGCGGCGGCGAACTGGTGCTGACCGCCTCCGCCACGAGCGATGTGGAGGACATCGATCCGGCGAACGACACGGCCTCGACCGGGACGCGCATTCATCAGTGGATCGGCGTCACCTCCACGGCGGACGCCGGCGAGGGCTCGCTGCGTGCGGCGATCGAACAGGCGAACGCCGCCGGTGCTTGCGAGGAGTCGTGCCGCATCGTGTTCGAGATCGCCGAGCCGCTGCCGGCCAGCGGCTGGTACACCATCGAGCCGCGCACGCCGCTGCCGGAGCTGACCGCCTCGCGGGCGATCATCGACGCCACCACGCTGCCGGACACGAACCCGAACGGCCCCGAGGTCCTGCTCGATGGGCGCCTCCTGCCGGTCGGCGACGGGCTGCGCATCGCCACGAAGTGCGAAGGAGGCGTCAAGGGGCTGGCCATCGGTAACTTCCTCTACGGCGTCGTGGCTCTCCGGCAGCCGGGCTGCATCAACGCGCCGCCCATCAGCATCAGCAACAACTACCTCGGCGTCGACCCGGGCGGCGTGAACGCGCTGCCGAACCTGCGCGGCGTGGGGATCGAGCGCGGCGCCGCGTCCGTCATCGACAACCTGATCCGTGGCAACCGCCGCAGCGGCGTCTGGGCGGAGAACGCGAGCGCGATCGTCCGCGGCAACCGCATCGAGCTGAACGGCGCGAGCGGCATCTTCTGCGGCCCCGACGTCTTCGCCTGCGCGGTGACGGAGAACTACATCGCCCACAACCTGGAGATGGGAGTGGCGGTCGTGCCCGGGGCGAAGATCAGCCTCAGCACGCCCGGCGGCGGGGCCGACATCCGTATGAACTCCATGTTCGCCAATGGCGGCCTCCCCATCGACATTGGCCTGGACGGCATCAGCGCGCCGCGCGCCGACGACACCGGCGTCGCCTCGAATCCGCCGACCATCCTCTCCGCGCGTTACGACCCGGCACTGGACATAACGGTGATCACCGCGCGCGTCGATACGAAGCCGCTCGGACCGTACGGCAACACGCACCTCATCGACTTCTACGCGAACGGCGCGCCGGACGGCGACGGCGAGCAATTCCTCACCGAGCGGGCGGTCGCGCCCAACAGCGAGTTTGTGACGACGGTGAAGGGCGACTTCACCGGGAGGTGGATCAACGCGACGTCGACGCGGGTGCACTTCATCGCCAAGGTGGCGAGCCCGAACAGCTTCGCCGGCGGCGAGTCGTGGACCTCGGAGTTCAGCGCGGCGGTGCGGGTGACGCGGTGAGCGGGCGTCTCGCCCGCAAGCCGCGGCACGTCTCGTGCCGCGGTCAGTCGGCCGGGCGAGACGCCAGACCGCTGGCGGGCGGGAAGCCCGCGCGCCTTCCCTCGTACAGCACATGCGGATGCGGATAGCCGCCGTCGATCCGCTTCCACGTCGCGGTGAAGCCGTGCCTGGCCAGGCGCGCGGCAAACGCGGTCGGCGCCTCGTACGAGAACGCCTCGCCGAGGGTCAGGCCCAACAACGAGGCGCCGCGCTCCTGGGCGCGGTTCCAGGCGTTCTTTACGCGGGCGGTGGGGTCCTGCTCCTTGATCAGGAGGACGCCGCCGGGAAGCAGGCGCGATAAGCAGCGGGCCAGCAGCGGGTCCCAATCAGCCAGCGGCAGCTTGTAGAGCACGTCGACGATGGTGATGACGTCGAAGCGGCCGCGCACCACGTCATCGAAGCCGATGACCGCGCTGATGGACGGCAGCGGCCGCACCTTGCGCGCGTCCGGCTCGACGGTCGTGACCCGCGCGCCGCGCTCTCGGGCGAGGACGGCCAGCACGCCGTGGCCCGCGCCGATATCGAGCAGGCGGGAGCCGGTCGGCACGCGCTCTATGACGCGCAGGAAGGGGCAGGTGAGGAAGCGGACGAGCGTGTGGATGCGATCGCGCGCGGGCCGGCGGCGGAAGGTGCTGTAGAGTACCGCCCACGTCCGGATGAATCGGCCCACGTTGCGATTGTATGAGTGGTGGCGGGAGATCGCGGGAGCGATCGTGGTGCTCGTGTCGCGTCTCCTCACCATGCCCAGGACGCTGTGGGAGAACGACGAGTTCCTCTTCTGCGAGGCCATCCGCAACTTCGACCCGTCGCGCTACCACCCCCATCCGCCCGGCTATCCGCTCTACGTCCTCCTCGGCAAAGTCTTCAACGCCTTCATCGGCGATCCGTTCCTCAGCCTCGTGACGCTCGGCATCGTCACCTCCGTGCTCGGATTCATCGCCTTGGCCCGCTACTTCCGGGCCATCCTCGGCGATCCCGATCTGGCCGTCTGCGGCGCGCTCCTCTTCTACTTCTCGGCCAGCGCGCTGCTGCACTCGACCCTTGCGCTGTCCGACGTCGCCTCGCTGGCGTTCGTGGCCCTGGCGCTGATCTCGATCGTGCGGGTGGGGGAGGAGGGGGAGCACGAGCGCGATGCGATCCTCGTCGGCGTCTGGTGCTCGGCGGCCATCGGCGTCCGGCCGCAGCTCCTCCTGCCCGTGCTGCCGATGCTCGGCGTCGCGCTCTGGCAGATGCGCACACTGCGGCAGCGCGTGGCCTGCGTGGCCGCGTTCGGGTTCGTCTCGCTGATGTGGCTCCTGCCGCTGATCGACGCGGCGGGCGGCGTGGAGGCGGTGCTCGTCTACGAGCAGAAGCAGGCGCAGTACTTCGCCACCCACGACGCGGCGCAGTCGCGCGGCTCGATGTCGGCGACGATGATCGCCATCCGCTTCCTCCTCCATCCGTGGGGCTCGAAGTACATCAGCCTGCCGCTGCTTCTCTGCCTCGGTCTGGGCGTCGCGCCGCTGTGGCGAAAGCGGAGCGGCAAGCTGCTGCCGCTCGTCGCCTTCACCGCCGTGCAGATCG
>DATEOX010000189.1:0-3498 GCA_035273585.1 Thermoanaerobaculia bacterium | reverse complement strand
GGTCGACTCCTTCGACCTCGCGCGTCAGGATCCGGCCACGCTGCCGGCCGGCGCCGCGCTGCAGCCGACGCATCCCGAGCTCCTCGACCAATTGGCGGGCGCGTTCCGCGACAACGGCTACGACCTGCGCGAGCTGCTGCGGCTGATCGTCAGCTCGAACGCCTACCAGCTCTCTTCGCGCTACTCGCCGGGCAACTGGAGCGAGGCCTGGACGCCGTACTACGCGCGGCATTACGCGCGCCGGATGATGGCGGAGGAAGTGCTGGATGCGGTCTTCCGCGCGACGAACGTCGGCGGGCAGATGGCGACCAGCGGCGGCCCCGCGCCGAAGGCGATGGCGCTTCCCGATACGACGGAAGGGGGAACGTATCGCGCGTTCCTCAACAACTTCGGGAGAGGCAATCGGGACAACGATGAGCGCACGAACGACGGCTCCATCATCCAGGCGCTCGCGCTGCTGAACGATCCGATCATCACCATGCGCATCAGCGCGAGCACGAACGGCTCGCTGGCGAAGAAGCTCACCAGCCCGGCGCAATCGCCGGAGGCGGTCGCGGAGTCGCTCTATCTGGCCACCCTCTCGCGCTATCCGACGGCCGAGGAGAAGGCGGACGCGGTCGCCTGGCTGCAAAGCGGCGAGCAGACGCGAAAAACCGAGGACCTGCAGTTCGCGCTCATCAACAGCGTCGAGTTTCTGTTCCACTGAGGCCGCGCCATGACAAAGAAATGTGATTGCGAGCACACCGGTTCGTTCCCCGTTTTCGGAGAAGGCTTCAGCCGGCGGCGCTTCATGCGCGTCGCCGGCACGGGGCTCGTCGCGTCGTACTTTGCCGATGTCTTGAGCCCGTCACTCCTGCAGGCCGCCACGGGGGTGAAGCCGGCGCTGCGGAACACGGCGAAGAACTGCATTCTCATCTTCCTCTCCGGCGCGCCCAGCCACAGCGATACGTGGGATCTCAAGGAAGGACCCTGGACGCCGAAGAGCTTCGCGCCGACGGACTACGGCGAGATCCGCTGGCCGCAGGGGCTGATGCCGAAGACGGCGGAGCACGTCGGAAAGCTGGGGATCATCCGCACCGCTCTCTCCTGGGCGGCGGTGCACGATCTGGCGCAGACCTGGGCCCAGATCGCGCGCAATCCGGGCAGCTCCTCGGGGTCGATCGCGCCGCACATCGGCGCGGTCGTGGCCTTGGAGGCGCAGACCTCCCGCCAGACTGCGGACGTCCTGCCGGGCTTCGTAGCCATGAGCCAGGTGATGGCGGGCTCCGGCTACCTGCCGTCGCAGTACGCGCCGTTCGGCGTGTCGCCGGCGGTGAACGGCGTGCCGGCGATGATCCATCCGGACGGCGCCGACCGCCTGCGCGAGCGCTGGCAGTTGCTGCAGAAGGTCGATCATCTGCGCACGGGCGGCGCGCTGGGGAAGAACGCCTCCGACATGGCGGGCTTCTATGACTCGGCCAAGACGCTCATCGACTCCCCGGAGGCGAGCCGGCTCTTCACCTTCACGCCGGACGACCATGTGCGCTACGGCGCGACCCCCTTCGGCGACTCGCTCGTCGTGGCCCGCAACCTCATCAACGCGCGGCGAGGCACGCGCTTCGTGCAGGTGACGCTGGACGGCTGGGACAACCACTCGCAGATCTATACCGCGCTTCCCTCGCAGATGCGGATCTTCGATCCGGCCTTCGCCGCGCTGCTGGGCGACCTGGCGGCGACGCCCGGGTCGCAGAGCGGGAAGACGCAACTGGACGAGACGCTGGTGGTGGTGCTGGGCGAGTTCGGCCGCACGGTCGGCCCCCTCAATAACGCCAGCGGCCGCGACCACTTCCTGCGCATGTCGGTCGTGATGGCAGGCGGCGGCGTGCGCGGCGGCCGGGCCATCGGCAAGACCGACGCGCGCGGCGCCTCCGCCGTCGAGTACGGCTGGAGCGCGAACCGCGACGTCCGCCCCGAAGACGTCACGTCCACGATCTACTCCGCCCTCGGCATCGACTACACCACCATCCGCCGTGACGCTCCCCTCGGCCGCATCTTCGAGTACGTGCCGTTGGCGAACGAGGGGAGGTATGGGGCGGTCGACGAGCTGTTCTGAGGGGGTATGATCAGCGCGTGAAACTCGAGATCGTGCTGGAGCCGAGCGACGAGGGCGGATTCACCGCCTACGTGCCGGCGCTCCCCGGCTGCATCAGCGAAGGCGATACGTGCGACGAGGCGCTGCGCAACGTGCGCGAGGCGATCGAGCTGTACCTCGAGCCGGTGGATGACGACCTGGCCGGGAAGGAAGGCGCGGAGATCGCGGAACTCGTCGTTTGAGCGAGGTTCCGTCGCTCAACTATCCCGCGGTCATCGCAGCGCTCCAACGCGCGGGATGGGTCGTGGTTTCTCTGACCAGCACCCTGAACGAGCTGTTCTGAACTACCAGTACGCGGCCAGACCGAACGACCCGAGGCGGTTGGCCAGCTTGCGATCGAACGTCGCGACGGCGTCGTAGCGGTTCGTCGTCGCGACGGCGACGATCGCGGCGTCGGCGAGGACGGGGAGGGGGTCGGGCCAGACTTCCAGCACGCGCGTCCACGAGCATTCATCGACGAGATGCACGCCGGGGAAGCTCGTCACCGCGCGAACGACGGCGGCGACCCTTTCGCCCGTGATGCCGTAGTGGCTTTGCAGGACGTACGCGATCTCGAAGACGACGGATTGCGGAACCATGGCGGCAATCTCGCCGTCCTCCGCGCGCTGGAGCAGCGCCCCTGCGGCGGCGCGTTGCGCTTCGTGGCGCTCGATGAAGAACGAGACGAAGACGTTCGCATCGACGACGACGCGCCGCACGTCAGATGCGCCCGCGCTTCTTCCGCGCCGCGGCGACGGCCTTCACCGCGTCCGGCTCGCCGTGCTTGATGAAGCCGGCCCATTGCCACAACGCCGGGCGCTCCGTGGTCACCGAGACGCGGCCGCCGACGACTTCCCAGGTGATCTTGTCGCCGGGACCGACGTCGAGCGCCTCGCACACTTCCTTCGGCACGGTCGTCTGTCTCTTGCTGGTGATCGTGGATCTGGCCATGTCTAGCTCCTTACGAATCGTATCATGGGTAAGGAGCCGCCCCTACATTACAATCCGCGCCCGTGCATGACGATCCGCCGCCGCGCAAGTTGCCGGAGCGCACCGGGCGGCACTTCTGCGTGAAGTGTCTGGCCGAGGTGGGGGCGGAGGAGTACTTTCGCAACGAGCAGGTCTGCGATGCTTGCGCGGCGGAGGACGAGTACCCGCTCAAGTCCACCCCGGACGCGAAAAAGGGCGATGAGCGATAGGGTCGCCGTCGTCCACGACTGGCTGACCGGGATGCGCGGGGGGGAGGCGGTGCTGGAAGGCATCCTCGATCTCTTTCCCGCCGCCGAGCTGTTCACCCTCTTCCACTTTCCCGGCTCGGTCTCGCCGAAGATCGAGGCGCGAGTCATCCATACTTCGGGATTGCAGAAGATCGCCGCGCGCGTGAAGGA
>DATEOX010000188.1:0-5431 GCA_035273585.1 Thermoanaerobaculia bacterium | reverse complement strand
TGCTGACGAACCTGCAGGGCGTCGCCCACCATGATCTATCCGAGATCAAGAACGACGTCATCATCATCGCCGACGACCTCACGCCGAGCGACACCGTGCACTTCAACCGCCGCCCCGTGGTCGGCTTCGCCACGGAGACGGGCGGCCGCACCTCGCATACCTCGATCATCGCCAAGTCGCTCTTCATGCCCGCGGTCATCGGCGTGCCGCGCCTGACCAAGATCGTCGACAACGACGAGCTGGTCATCGTCGACGGCTACGAGGGGACGGTCGTCGTCAACCCGAACGAGGCGCTGGTGAAGGAGTACGAGAGCCGCGTCTCGCGCCACGACGAGCAGGAGAAGCGGCTCCTGGAGAACCGCGACCTGCCGAGCGTCACGCGCGACGACCGGACCATCTCCCTGCAGGCGAACATCGAGCTGGTGGAGGAGCTGGATGATGCCATCCGCTTCGGCGCCCAAGGCATCGGCCTCTACCGCTCCGAGTTCCTCTACATCTCCAAGAGCCCGGTGCTGCCGACCGAGGAGGAGCACTTCGAGCTCTACAAGCGCCTGGCCGAGTCGGTGGCGCCGCACTGGTGCATCATCCGCACCTTCGACCTGGGCGGGAAGAAGCTGGCCCGCGAGGTGATGGGAAGCAAGGAGGACAACCCGGTCCTCGGCCTGCGCGCGCTGCGCCTCTGCATGAAGCACCGCGACATGTTCAAGACGCAGCTCCGGGCCCTGCTCCGGGCCTCGATTCACGGCAACCTGAAGATCATGTTCCCGCTGGTGAGCGGGGTGCAGGAGCTGCGGCAGGTCAAGACGCTCATCCGGGAGATCAAGGGCGAGCTCGACGTGGCAGGCATCGCGTACAACAAGGAGCTGCAGATCGGGATCATGATCGAGGTGCCGTCCGCGGCCGTGATCGCCGACCTCTTGGCCACCGAGGCGGACTTCTTCGCCATCGGCACGAACGACCTCATTCAATATTCGCTGGCCATCGACCGGGCCAACGAGAACGTCGGCTACCTCTACGAGCCGCTCCATCCGGCGCTGCTGCGCCTGATCAAGGGCGTGATCGACGCCGGCAAGCGGGCTCGCATCCCGGTCTCGATGTGCGGCGAGATGGCCGCCGATCCGCTCTTCGCCGTCGTCCTCATCGGCCTCGGGCTGGAGAACTTCTCCATGAACCCCTCGGCCATCCCGGTCATCAAGAACGTGGTGCGGTCCGTAAAGTACAAGGACTGCCGGCGCATCGCGGACGTGGTGATGAACAAGAAGACGGCGCAGGAGATCGAGGAGTACGTCATCGAGAGCGTGGCCATGCGATTCCCGGAGGGGCTGGTGAACAGAAGCCTATGAACCGCGACGACCTCTTCCGCATCCGGGACATCCGGCACGTGCCGAAGCCGTGGGGCTACGAGCTGATTTTTGCGAAGACCGACCGCTACGTCGGCAAGATCCTGCACGTGAACAAGGGGGAGTCGCTGAGCCTCCAGTACCACGAAATGAAGGATGAGACGCTGTACGTTGTCGAGGGCGAACTGCGCCTGACGATCGAGTCGGATGGCGACCGGCGCGAGCTCGCGCTGCGGAAAGGGGAGGCCTTCCACATCCCTCCGCGGCTGATCCACCGGATGGAGGCGGTCGTCGATACCGACGTTGCCGAGGTCTCCACTCCCGAGCTCGACGACGTGATCCGCCTCGAGGACCGTTACGGCCGCGCCGGAACGAGCACCGCATGAAACGCCTCCTCCTCGCCGTCCTTTGCCTCGCGGCCCTCACCGCGTCGGCGACGGACACCAAGCCGCTCGTCGACGCGGCGAAGGACGCGAAGGAGAAGCGGAAGAAGAGCACCACGAAGGTCATCACGAACGCGGACGTGAAGAAGTCGTCCGGCAAGCTGGTGGAGAAGAAGGCCCCTCCGGCCCCGGCCGCCGCGGTCAAGGCGCCGCCGAAGCCAGTCCCGATCGATCCCGATGCCCTCTACCGCCAGCGCGTCGCCGCCGACGAGGCGCTCGCCGCGGCGCAGAAGAAGGTGACGGAGCTGGAGCGCGAGCTGCGCAACGTCGAGGAGAGCTTCTACGCCGCCGATGATCCGGAGGCGCGGGACCACGTGATCGCGAAAAAGTTCGAGGAGACGAAGATGCGGTTGGCCGCGGCGCGTGCCGCGCTGAAGACGGCCAGCGATGAGCGGACGGGAGTGCAATGAACACAGAGTTATTGGTTATTAGTTATTGGTTGTTTGCGCGTCTGCCCGTTCCAGGCGCTGCAGCGCAAATAACCAACAACTAACAACTAACAACTGCTTCTCATGAAAACCTTCTTCATCGAAACCTGGGGCTGCCAGATGAACGAGCTGGACAGCCAGCGCCTCTCCGGCGGCCTCAAACTCCGCGGCTACCGGCGCGTGGAGGACGAGCGGCAGGCGTCGCTCATCCTTCTCAACACCTGCTCCGTGCGCGACAAAGCGGAGCAGAAAGTCTTTTCCCGCCTCGGCGAGCTGCGCGAGCTCAAGAAAGAGACGGCCGCGCAGATCGGCGTCTGCGGTTGCCTGGCCCAGCAGGAAGGGCAGCACATCATCGACCGCGCGCCGTGGGTCGACTTCGTGATGGGGCCGGGCAACGTCGGCTACCTCGATGAGATCCTGGCCGGCGAGCATCGCGTCGCATTGGAGTTCCCCGAGGATCGGCGCTACGACCATGACGCGCTCGACCGCACCTCGGCGACGAAGGCGTGGGTCACGATCATCGAGGGCTGCAACAAGAACTGCACCTTCTGCATCGTCCCCACCACGCGCGGCCGCGAGGTCTCCCGCCCTTTCGACGGCGTGCTGGGCGAGGTGCGCGCCGCCGTCGCCGGCGGCCGCGTGGAGATCGAGCTTCTCGGGCAGACGGTGAATGCGTACCGGTGCCCCGTCAGCGGACGCGACTTCGGCGCGCTGCTCGCCGCCGTGGCGGAGATCGACGGCGTCAACCGGCTCCGCTTCATGACCTCCCATCCGGCCGAGGTCAACGACTCGATGATCGCCGCCATGCGCGATCACGCGAACATCTCGCGCTACCTGCATCTGCCGGTGCAGTCGGGCTCGTCGAGAGTTCTGCGCAGAATGAAGCGGCTGTACACGCGCGAGAAATACCTGGAGACCATCGGCCGCATCCGCGCGGCGATTCCGGAGATCCACTTCTCCACGGACGTGATCGTCGGTTTTCCGGGCGAGACGGAGGAGGACTTCGCCGAGACGATGTCGCTCGTCGGGGAGGTGCGCTACGGCTCAATGTTCGCATTCAAGTACTCGCCGCGGCCCGGTACGCCGGCGCTGAAGATCGGCGAGCCGGTGGACGACGACGTCGCGTCGGAGCGGCTGGCGCGGCTGTTCGCGCTGCACGAGCGGATCAAGCGCGAGCGGCTGGAGTCGTATCGCGGGCGCGTCGTGCCGGTGCTGTACGAGGGACCCAGTCGTCACGATCCGGAGATGCTGTCGGGGCGGACGGACGACAACTGGGTGGTCAACTTCCGTGGCGACCTCCGGCTGCCGCTGGGGAGTATGCTGGGGGTGCGCATCGATCAGGCGCAGCACCACACGCTGCGGGGGGAGGCAGTCGCATGACACAGCTCGTTCCGATGTCGATCAAAGGGCTGATGCTCGACCCCGTGTCGAACTCGCCCATCGTGGTGCTCAAGGACGACGACGAGAAGTTCTTCCTCCCCATCTGGGTCGGCATCTTCGAGGCCAACGCCATCGCCCTGCAGTTGGAGAACGTGACCACGCCCCGCCCCATGACGCACGACCTGCTCAAGAACCTCCTCGGCCAGCTCGACGCGCGCGTGACGCGCGTGGTGATCAACGACCTGCGCGACTCCACCTTCTTCGCCCAGATCCGCGTCGTGACGCAGACCGGCGGCGAGCGGACGATGGAGATCGATGCCCGGCCCTCGGACGCCATCGCCCTCGCGCTGCGCGTCGAGGCGCCGATCTTCGTGGCCCAGTCGGTGCTCGACCAGGCGCAGACGATCACGCCCGAAGCCGGCTCGGACGACGACGAGAAGGTCAAGAAGTGGTTCGAGCAGCTCGGCCCCGACGACCTCGGCAAGTACAAAATGTAGCCCCTCCGTACAAGACTTCCTCCCGCCGCCAGCCCACATTGCCGTCCATGTGGTCCCGTCTGGAACAGTGGTTTGATGCCTTCCTCGGCCGCGTCGCCGAGCAGCCGGTCGCGCCGCGCGCCCCGTCCTTTTCGTTGGCATCGTTCGACCTTCCGCAGGAGCTCCCGCGTCTGATCGAGGACGTGGAGCGGATGCTCCTCACCGGCAACCTGCACACGACGCATCGGCGCTACTTCGGCCTGTTCAACCCGAGCGTGCATTTCGCGTCGGTGGCCGCCGAGGTACTCGTCGCCGCGGCGAATCCGCAGGTCGGCGCCTGGTTCCACTCGCCGGCCGCCGTGGAGATCGAGACGCACGTGCTGCGCTTCTTCACCCGCAAGTTCGGGCTGCCGGAGGAGTCGACGGCGCATTTCACCTCCGGCGGCTCTGAGGCGAACCTGACGTCAGTGCTGACGGCGCTCGCGCATCGGTTCCCGGAGGCGCGGCAGGGCGGTGTGCGGGCCATCGATGGGCAGCCGGTCTTCTTCGCCTCCGCCGAGTCGCATCACTCTTTCGAGAAGATCGCCCAGCACACGGGGCTCGGGCGGGATGCGCTGCGCATCGTGGAGGTCGATGCTCATGATCGCATGCGCGTGGATGGCTTGCGCTCGGCGATCGCCGCGGCGCGTGCGCGCGACGAGCGGCCGTTCTTCGTGGCGGCGACTGCGGGGACGACGGGCACCGGCGCGATCGATCCGTTGCTGTTGATTGCGGATGTGTGCGCGGAGGAGGGACTCTGGTTCCACGTCGACGCGGCCTGGGGCGGCGCGGCGTGTGTGAGCCCACTCCTGCGCAAGCACCTGGCAGGCATCGAAAGAGCGGACTCCATCACGTGCGATGCGCACAAGTGGCTCTCCGTGCCGATGGGCGCCGGCATGTTCTTCACGCGCCATCGCCCGGCCGTGGCCGAGGCCTTCTCGGTCTCCACGCCGTACGTGCCGAAGGGGGACAGGCCCGACTGGTACGCCGGCTCGCTGCAATGGTCGCGGCGCTTCATCGGCCTCAAGGTCTACATGATGCTGGCCCACCTCGGCGAGGAGGCGCTCGCTCGCCAGCTCGAACGGCAGGCGGAGGTGGCGTCGTATCTGCGCGTGCGGCTCGCGGAATTCGGCAACGTGACCGAGTCGCCGCTGGCCATGGTCTGCCTGGAGCACCCCGAGGCGGAGCGGATCGCGCGGGAGGTGGTGGAGCGCGGCCGCTGCTGGGTCTCGCCGCTGTTGCGCGAGGGGCGGACGCCCGCCGTGCGCGCGTGCATCACCCACTTTGCGACGACGGAGGGGGATGTGGACGCGCTCATCGACGAG
>DATEOX010000187.1:0-3668 GCA_035273585.1 Thermoanaerobaculia bacterium | reverse complement strand
CGCAAGCCGCGGAATGAGGTCGTCGCCCCTCACCCCCAGCCCCTCTCCCCGCGCGGCGGGGAGAGGGTGGCCGGAGGCCGGGTGAGGGGACGCCCGCTCGCCGTCACACCCCGATCAACCCGTTCCGGATGCCGTAGCGGTACAAGCCGAGGTTGTCCTCCACGTTCAGCTTGCGCATGAGGCGGGAGCGGTGGGTGGTCACGGTCTTGACGCTGATGTCGAGGTCGGCGGCGATCTCCTTGAGGCGCTTGCCGGCCAGCAGCATGTCGAAGACTTCCGTCTCGCGGGGCGAGAGGCGGTCGTGGAGCAGCTCGCCGGCGGAGCCGGTCGCGCTGTCGATCAGCGAGAGCGCCTGGCGCTTCCAGCTCTCGAGCTGGTCGGGGGACATTCCGGGTTGGAGGGACTGAATGGTCGTTCTGAGCTCGGTCATGGCTTTCACCTGACCGATGGTAGGGGCTCACCTATCGGCACCCGCTTACTTGGACGTTTTCGTGACAGAACGGCGACCGTGGAGAACCCTAGAACTCCCAACTCACCCCGAACGACGGCAACAGCGGCACGATCGACTCGTCGTGGCGGACCACGCGCACGTCGTCCGGGCTCCTCGCCGTAATGTCGAAGCCGTCGATGCGATTGACGTTGGCCCGGTTGAACACATTCATCACGTCGATGTAGGCGCTGAGCGTCCCGCGCGAGGTGCGCACGCTGCGCGAGGCGCGCAGGTCGAAGCGCTGGTAGCCGCGCAGCCGGTCCTCGTTCAGCTCCCCCGGCTCCGCGTGGAGGCTGAACGTGCGGCTGTCGATGGGGACGACGAACGTCCGCACGCTGGTGATCGGATACCCGCTGTGGATCGTCCCGGCGAAATTGAAGTTCCATTTCTCCCGGCGGTAGTTGACGCTGAAGCCGATCGCGTCGCGCTGATCCCAGCTCCGCGGCACCTGGCGTCCCTCGATCTCGTCGCGCACGGAGGACCGCGCGTAGCTGAACCAGCCGGACCAGGGGCCCTCGCTCTCCTTGCGCAGCAGCAGCTCCGCCCCCCGCGCCCTCCCCCGCTCCGGCGCGATGCGCACCCGATCGGGCCCGACCTCGGGGAAGATCGAGACTTTGTCGAAGAGGTTCTCGAATCGCGGCCGGAGGTTCGAGAGCTGCTTGTCGTAGACCTCCAGCCGGCCCCGGAATCCGCGCCCCATGGCCTGATCCACACCGAGGACGAGATGTCGAGCCTTCTGCGCCGGGTAGAAGTCCTTGACACCGTCCGGCACCTGCAGTTCCTCCACCGACTGCGGCTGCCAGAAGATGCCCCACGCGGCGCGGACGGCGGTGCGGGACGTCGCCGCCCAGGCGATGTTCAGCCGCGGCCCGACATGCATCCCGTCCGGCGCGTACGACTGGCCGTCCACCCGCACCCCCGCCTCGGCGATGAGCCGCTCGCCGATGCGCAGCCGGTCGGCGGCGTATACGGCGAAGTCGTGGCCGCGCGGGCTCGCCGATCCGGCGCGGCTGAGCGAGATCGGCCGCCCGTCGTTGACGATCTGGTTCACGGCGAACGAACGGCCGCGGTACTCGTAGTCGGCCGAGACGCGCCGCGCCTCGAGGCCGGCCTTGATGACGTTGCGCGCGGTCAGGTCGTACGACGCGTCGCTCTTCCAGGTGAGGAAGGAGAACGAGCGGCGGTCGTGCACCTCACCCTCCTGATTCAGCGAGTCGTACGAGCCCTCGCGCCGGCGGGTGATCGTGCCGATGGAGGCCACGTTCCGGGCGAAGAGGCGCGGCGTGATCGACGAGCGGGCGTTGATCCAGAAGTAGCGGTCGTTGGACCTCGCGTCGGCCCGGTCGCCGTCGCCGTCGAGCGAGAGGCGATCGCTGGCGGCGAGCACGTTCGCAGACACGACGGTGCGGTCGCCGAGCTGCACCTGCACCTTGCCCAGGAGGTCGTAGTAGGAAGGATCGAGGTTCGTGTTGCTGTCGATCAGTTGCAGGACCTGATGCAGATAGCCGGGGCGGAAGGAGAAGAGCCACTGCCCTTTCCCGCCCCGGAACGTGCCGGTGGATAGGAGGCGCGAGTTGAGGATGCCGACGCCGATCGACGTCCGCCGTTCGCTCGGCGTGAGCGAGGCGATGTCGACCACGCCGCTCATCCGCCCGCCGTACTCCGCCGGGAAGCCGCCGGTCAGCACGTCGACGCTCCCCACCGCCTCGGCGTCGACGGTGCTGAAGACGCTGAAGAGGTCCTTGAGGTGGAACGGCTCGTAGATCTGCACGCCGTCGAGGAGGACCTGCACCTCGTCCTGCTCGCCGCCGCGGAGGTGAAAGCGGGCCGAGATGTCGTCCTGCGCCGAGCCGGGCACCCGGCCGATGGCGCGGTAGATGTCGTCCGAGAAATGCGGCATCTGGCGCACTTCCTCGCGGCTGAGGAACTGCCGCCGCTCCGGCTCGCTGCCGAGCATGCCGAAGTGGCTGGGCGTGACGACGATTTCTTCGAGCGTGACCGGCAGGTCGCGGGCGAGCTCCTGCGGCGATGACGCGCGCCACACCTGGTCGTTGCGTGTCTCCGTATCGCGAACGATGACGACCGTCTCTTTCGGCCCGTCGATGGCACGGAGACGATGCTCGCGCAGGAGCTGCTCGAGCACCTGCCGCGGCGCCCCGGCCGCCGGCTCGTTCTTCACGATGAGGTCCGGCGTGATGACGTCGCTGCTGTAGATGAGGCGCAGCCCGCGCTGCTCGAGGTCGCGCAGCGCCTCGGCCAGCGGACGGCCGGCGTAACGGGCCTGCGCGGCGGCGGCGATGAGGATGAGGAGGAGGAAGAGGAGGGCGCGAGGCACGCCCCTCACCCGCCGCTTCGCGGCACGCGAGAGCCTTCTCCCCGCGCGGCGGGGAGAAGGTGCCCGAAGGGCGGATGAGGGGCGTGCCTCGGCGCTCATCGCTCGATCACCAGCGCTTCGTCGGTCAGTTTGTAGCGCAGGCCGGCAGCGGTCGCGGTCGCGGCGAGCGCGTCGTCAGGCGGGAGCATCATGCCGCCGTGCAGGAGCTGCCGCCGCGTGGCCTGGTCCAGCGACTGGCTGCGGAACATCAGCATGACGCCCTTCTCCCGGGCGATGGCGGCGAGGAGGTCGTGCGCGTTGCCGTCGATGCGCATGGCCGGGGCGGCGGCGGTGACCCAGGCCCACTCCGGGCCGCCGCGCGGGATCGGGCGGCGGGCGACGGCGCCGTCTGGCTCCAGCGAAAGCTCGGTGCCGGCGGCGGCGCGGGTCTTCGTGCCGCGCCGTTCGAGATCGACGAGACCCTCCCGGACCCGGACGCGCAGCACATCGCGCCCCACCTGCACCTCGAACTGCGTCCCGACGTCGCGCACGACGCCGTGTGGCGTGCGCACCTCGACGCCCGACTGCGTCGAGGAGAAGTAGATCGTGCCGCGCTCGAGGGCGATCGCGTCGCGGCCGAGCATCCGGACGCGCGTGCTCGCGGCGAGGCGCAGCGATCCGTTCCAGTCGAGAGCCACGACGCCGTCGGAACCGGTGGAAACGACGGCCCCCTGCCGCAGCTCATCATGGATGCGTACCGATGCGGCGCCCCGGGCGAGCAGCGCGGTGGCCACCGTCGGCGGCGCGGAGACCTGCGCGGTCGGGAGCAGCGTCGAGACCGCGACGGCCACGGCCGCCGCCACC
>DATEOX010000186.1:0-5087 GCA_035273585.1 Thermoanaerobaculia bacterium | reverse complement strand
CGCCCCTACCACCCGCCCGATCACCTCCGCGTGCGACCACCCGGCCAGCCGCCCGAGGATGATCAGGTCGCTGTTGACGGGATGGACGCCCGGCAGCGGGTTGACCTCCACGAAGCAGGCGACGCCGTCCCGGTCGCGGCGGACGTCGACGCGGGCCACGTCGCGCAGGTCGAACGCGCGCCAGACGTCGAGCGCCAGCCGGGCGGCATCGGGCGCTTCGACCAGGCGGTACTCGACACGCCGGAGGTAATCGCGCTTCACCTCCAGGGAGTAGATGAACGGCTCGCCGGAGGCGTCGCGCGGCACGACGTGCATCACGCCGAGGATCTCGCCGTCGATGATGCCCACCGTGTACTCATCGCCCGGCAGGTATTCCTCGACGAGCACGGGGCCGTACGGGCGCAGCCTTTTCAGTGCCGCATCGAGCTCCGCGGGCGATGCGCATAACGACGACGACGTGATCCCCATCGAGGATCCCTCGCGTGCCGGTTTGGCGAACAGCGGGTAGCGATCGGAAGGCGCGGCATCGATGGCGAACGGCGCGGTCGGAATGCCGTGCGCCTGCGCCAGCCGCTTCGCCAGCGCCTTGTCCAGCGTGATGGCGATCGCCAGCGGCGGCGCGCCGGTGCACGGAACGCCGAGCATCTCCAGCAACGCCGGCACCTGCGACTCGCGTCCCCTTCCTCCCACCCCCTCGGCGATGTTCAGCACGCCGTCGACTTGCACGCCGGAGCGCAACGCATCAAGAAGCTCCGAGCCCCAGCCGAGGCGCACCGGCTCGTGGCCGTTCTCGCGGAGGGCGGCCTCCAAAGCCTCGATTGTCTCGGGCGAGTCGAACTCCTCGTACTCGTCGCTCGACGCGTCGGCGGGCTTGAGGTTGTAGGTGAGGCCGATCTTCATGCGCAGGGCGTGCGCGGTGTCATCCTGAGCGAAGCGAAGGATCTCCCGGCGCTTGCGAGGAGATCCTTCGCCGTCTACGCGGCTCAGGATGACACGTTGTCGGCGCGTCCCTTCGACTTGATCTTGATCCCGCGCGGCACGTCCCGCACCGGCTGGGGCTCGAAGCGGTCCGCCGTCCGGTTGAGCAGCTTGGCCACACCCCGCTCGTGGAACGACTCCCGCTCCTCGCAGCGGTCGCACTGGTGGCGCGCCGACGGCACGTCGTCATACCGTCCGATCACTCCCTCGAAGTTGCGGTAGACGACCGAGTCGCCGTAGTGGCCGAGGACATAGTTCGGCATCAGCGGGATCTTGCCGCCGCCGCCCGGCGCGTCCATCACGAACTGCGGCACGGCCAGACCCGACGTGTGGCCGCGCAGGAACTCGATGATCTCGATCCCTTCGCCGACCGAGGTGCGGAAGTGCTCGGCGCCCATCACCTGGTCGCAGAGGTAGAGGTAGTAGGGCCGCACGCGGATCTTCATCAGCCCCTGCACCAGGTCGCGCATCGTGTAGGGGCAGTCGTTCACGCCGCGCAGGAGGACGGCCTGGTTGTTCACCGGCACACCGGCCCGCAGCAGGCGGTCGCACGCCGCAGCCGACTCCGGCGTGATCTCGTTCGGGTGGTTGAAGTGCGTGTTGATCCAGATCGGGTGGTATTTCTCCAGCAGCGCGCACATCTCCGCATCGATGCGCTGGGGGAGGAAGACCGGCACGCGCGAGCCGAAGCGGATGATCTCCACGTGCGGGATGGCCCGCAGCCCGGCCAGAATCTTCTCCAGGTAGGTGAGCGAGAGCGAGAGCGGATCGCCGCCGGAGACGATCACGTCCCGGATCTCCGGATGCTCGGCCACGTACTCGATCATCTTCTCGATGCGCCGCTGGCCGGTCGTGCCGTCCTCGTCGACCCACTTCCGTTTGCGCGTGCAGTAACGGCAGTAGAGCGGGCAATACGAGGTGACGAGGAAGAGGCAGCGGTCCGGATAACGGTGCACGATGCCGGTCACGGGCGAGTCGCCTTCTTCGTTGAGCGGGTCCCATACGAGCTCGCCGGGGTTGACCAGCTCCTCGATCGACGGCACGGACTGCACACGCAGCGGATCGCGCGGATCGTCGAAGTCGATGAGGCAGAGGTAGTAGGGCGTGATGGCGGTGCGATAGAGCTCGAAGATCTCGTCCATCCGCTCCGCCGCGACAGCCTCCGCGCCGAAGAGCTCCTGGATCTGCTCCAGGGTCGTGACGCGATTTTTCTGCTGCCACTTCCAGTCGTTCCACTGCTCGTCCGTCACGTTGGGGTACAGACGGGCGCGGTTCGAGCGGTAGGTTTCGAGGTGGAGTTTTTGAAGAGACGGGGAGGGTGAGGAAGGCTGGAGGGGCGTAGATGGAGGCTCGTCGGAGATGGAGACGGAGCTCATTACGGGCATCCTTTCTT
Organism: Thermoanaerobaculia bacterium; assembly: GCA_035273585.1. Lineage (GTDB taxonomy): Bacteria > Acidobacteriota > Thermoanaerobaculia > Gp7-AA8 > Gp7-AA8 > JAFAVZ01. Next base: position 2,716 of record DATEOX010000186.1, on the reverse strand, counting down.
ACTTCGACTCGGTATCTTCCGCAGTCGAATCAGCGATGGTCCTGGTCGGTACGTCAGCATCGCGTTCATGATACTCAACTTACTCTGGCAGGCTTAAGCAAAGTGGCTGCCGTGTACGGCTCGAAGAGGTGGATGGAGTCTTTCGGCAGCCAGGCGGTGAAGCGCGTGCCGCTGTCGGTCTGGGCCTGTTCGTACACCTGGGCCACTTCATGGAGGCGCGCGGCGAGGCGCGACTCCCCGTGCGGGATCTCGATGGTCAGCACCTCGCCACCTTCCAGTTCCCGCTCGCGGATCACCTCGATGAGATCCTCCACGCCGGTGCCTTTCAGCGCGGAGATGGCCACCGCATTGCGCCGGCGGAGGCGCGGCTCGTCGCCGATGACGTCGCTCTTGTTGTAGACCTCCACGACGCGGTCGGCGTCGACGCCGAGGTCGCGCAGGACTTCGTCGCCGATGGCGCGCTGGTCTTCGAATTGAGGGTGGCTGTGATCGACCACGTGCAGCACGAGGTCGGCGGCCACCGCCTCTTCCATCGTGGAGCGGAAGGAGGCGACGAGGTCGTGAGGCAGCTTGCGGATGAAACCGACGGTATCGATGATCACCGTCTCCCGGGGCATCTCGAACGCGGCGCGTTGCGACTTCGCGTCGAGGGTGGCAAAGAGCTTGTCCGCCGCCTCCGCCCCGCCGCGCGTCAGGCGGTTGAAGAGCGTCGACTTGCCCGCGTTCGTGTAGCCGACGAGGGCCACGGTGTAGACGTCCGCGCGTCCCTTGCGCTGCGTCTCGCGCGTCCGCTCGATGTGGCGCAGGTCTTCCTTCAGTTTCGCGATGCGGGTGCGGATGATGCGCCGGTCGAGCTCGAGCTGCGTCTCGCCGACGCCGCGCGTCCCGATGCCGCCCGCCTGCCGCTCCAGGTGCGACCAGGCGCGCGTCAGGCGCGGGAGGAGGTACTCGAGCTGGGCCAGCTCCACCTGCGTGCGCGCCTCGCGGCTCCGGGCCCGGCCGGCGAAGATGTCGAGGATCAGGCCGGAGCGGTCGATGACCTTGGCCTTCTCGATGATCTTCTCCAGGTTGCGCACCTGGGCCGGCGTCAGGTCGTCGTCGAACACGACGAGGTTGGCATCGTGGTAGGCGACGAGCTGCTTGATATCCTCCGCCTTGCCGCTGCCGACGTAGGTCGCCGGGTCGGGGGCGGGGCGCTTGGCCAGCAGCTTCGCCGCGACCGTGCCGCCCGCGGTCCGGATGAGCTGCTCCAGCTCATCGAGGTGCTCTTCCGCGACGCCACGCGTGAGCTCGGGAAGGATCAATCCGACGGAGATGACTTTTTCGGGCACTTGCGCTGGATGCAATATACGACGAAAGTCAGTTGCTGGTTACTAGTTGCTGGTTGCCCGTAGAAACCGCAAAGGCACACCAGGTTCTACCAACAACCAACAACCAGCAACTACTATCTTGCCGGCATGTACGTCCTCTACGAGGTCGCTCTCTACCTCGTCCTCATCATCACGCTGCCGTACTTTCTGCTCATCGGCGTGCTGCGCGGCAAGTACCTGGCGAACATGCCGGAGCGTTTCGGCGTGTACAAGGCCCGGGGCGGGGAGCATGACCTCTGGATCCATGCCGTCTCGGTCGGCGAGACGCTCGCCGCGCGGCCGGTCGTGGAGGAGATCCTCCGCCAGCGGCCCGCGACGTCCATCGTCTTCACCACCACCACCATCACCGGGCAGGCGCAGGCGCGGCGGCTCTATCCCGACGCCACCGTCACGTACTTTCCATTCGACTTTGCGTTCTCGGTGCGGAGGTTTCTGGACCAGCACCGGCCGCGCGTCTTCGCCACGATGGAGACGGAGATCTGGCCGAACGTCACGCGCCTGGCCGGCGCGCGCGGCCTTCGGCTGGTGCTGGCCAATGGGCGCATCTCCGACCGCTCCTTTCCCCGCTACCGCGCGGTTCGCGTCGCGCTGAGGCGCATCCTGCGGCGCTACTCGCGCATCCTGGCCCGCGAGGAGACGGACCGGCAGCGCTTCGTGGCCATCGGCGCGCCGGCGGAGATCGTGGAGACGACCGGCAACGTCAAGTTCGACTACGAGCCCGACCTCGCGCCGCTGGAGATCGCCGCCGAGCTGGAGCAGATGATCGCCGGCCGCAAGGTCCTCGTCCTCGGCTCGACGATGGAAGGCGAAGACGAGGCGCTCCTCCCGGAGCTGGAGCGCTTCGTGGCCGAGGAGGACGCGTTCGTGGTCATCGCCCCGCGCAAGCCGGAGCGCTTCGAGCTGGTGGCCGGCCTGCTGGCAACGACATCGCTCTCCGTGGTGCGGCGCACGAGCCTCGGGTCGTTCAATGCAAACGTCCTCCTCCTCGACACCTTCGGCGAGCTGGCGAAGATCTACCGCTACGCCTCCGCCGCCTTCATCGGCGGCACCCTCGCCCCCTTCGGCGGCCACAACCCGATCGAGGCCGCCGCGGCCGGCGTCCCGGTCTGCTTCGGCCCGTCCATGTCCAACTTCCGGGAGATCGCCTCCGTGTTCCTGCGCAACGACGCGGCCACCGAGGTGCACTCGGCCGCGGACGTCATCGCGTTCGCCCGCCGCATGTTCCACGACGACGCGCTGCGCGGCGAGATGGGTGGGCGGGCGCGGGAGACCGTGCTCCAGAACCGCGGCGCCTCCGAGCGAACGGCGCGCCGCATCCTCGAGCTGCTGTGAACCTGCTCGACCTC
>DATEOX010000185.1:0-2374 GCA_035273585.1 Thermoanaerobaculia bacterium | reverse complement strand
AACGCCTGATGATGCCGCTCGGCATACGAGATGCCGCAGAGGACGACGTACGCCGCGATGATCACCAGCGGCTCGAGCCGCCGCTTTCCCTTGACCCCGAACGCGAGCGCCGCCGCCAGCCCGACGAGCGTCACGAGCCAGAGCACGTACAGATAGGACGACTTGTCGAACGCCCCGAGGATCGCCTCCGGAAAGAAGCGGAACTGGTTCAGGCCGGCTGGCGCCGTGTACGGCGGCAACGCGTACACCGCCCCCCACGTCGCCACTTCCCCAAGGGTCACGCGGAACAGATCATCGAGGATGCCGTACGCCGCCAGCGCAATGGCCACCGGTATCCCGGCAGCCAAAGTGCCGAGCGCCGCTGCACGCCAAGCGCGCAATGTACGGCCGGCTCTCCAGCCGGCCCAAAGAATGATGACGAGCGCATAGAACCCAAAATCGATACTCGTCAACCCGGCGATGACGAACACCACCCCCGCCCAGAAGAACACCCGCGTCGTCCCTTTGCGCACTGCGGCCACCACGAGCGTCAATTCCGTCATGGCGGGGATCATCCGCACCGTCCCTCCCGCCGCCCCGAACGGGATCGCGAGAAAGAAACAGAGGATGCCGAGCTCCGCCGACCCTGTCGCGGCTGCTGCGAGCGCATACACCAGCACCGCGTTCAGCCCGACGACCACGCCGCGGATCTTCAGCGCGCGCCCGATGGTCACCGGGCCGCTCTTCAGCGCGGCGTAGTCGAACAGCGCGTCCTGGATCAGGCCGTGGGGCGGGATGACGTCGATGTACGGCTTCTCGCCGCGCAGCATCTCCCCCGCGGGGACGACGTGCTGCATGTCCTCGAAAAAGTCGACGCGGGTCTTCCCTTCGGTCTGGTAGAGGCTCGTCGCGCTGGCGTAGCCGTATGCGGCGATCGGGTAGATGACGAACGCCAGCGCGGCGCGCCACCTTCTCGACGGGCTGCGCACGAGGAAGCGCATCACGATCGGCGAGCCGAGAGCGATGACGAGCGACGGCCAGCCGGCGTGGCGCTCGTCGCGGGCGAAGAACGGCGTCTGGAGCACGATGCCCAGCGGCGCGAGCGCGAAACAGTGCGCGCTGCCGAGGAGCAGGCGCAGGGCGAATACGATCAGCACCGCCAGCACCAGCACCTGATCCGGGCCGAACGGCGTCAGGTCGAGCAGTGCTACCCACACCGTGGCGATGGTCGGCAGCAGCACCGCATCGGCGCGCGAAAAGTGCGCGTCGTAGTTGCGAAGCAGCGTGCAGGCGGCGATCACGACGAGCGCGGGGATGGCCACCCACGTCAGGCGGGGCGTGATCAGCGCCACCCACGACGCGCCGAGCATCGCCGCGGCGGCGCCGTTCGCGGCCCATCGTCGTCCCTCGATCAAACGCGCGATGACGGGCCGCATGGCGAACGCGGTCGCCAGCGGCAGCGCGAAGAGGCTGAGCATGAACCGGTACGCGGCGCGCGCGTCGAGGTCGTGCGCCTGCATGAATCCCGGCAACTGGCCGGGCGTCGCCGGCCGCAGCCAGAGCGGCATGGCCGCGATGGCCAGCGCCAGGCCGAACGCCGCCGCGCAGACGATGAGGAACCGCGCGCGGGTCATGCCGCGCACCGCAACAGCCACTGCACTACCAGCTCCTCGGCCCAGTACTTTGCCCGCCACGGCGCGCCGGCCACGAAGCCGACGTGGCCGCCGCGCGGCGTGGTGATGAATTCCACGCTCGGCGAGGCCACCGCCTTCGCCCGCTCCAGCACCTGCGGCGGGAGGAACGGATCGTCCACCGCGTTCACGCAGAGCGTCGGCACCGTGATGCGCGAGAGGAAGCCGATCGAGGACGACGACGCGTAGTAGTCCTCCGCGTCGCGGAAGCCGTGCAGCGGCGCCGTCGCCGCGTCGTCGAACTCACGGAACGTCTTCGAGCGCAGCGCCGCCTCGAGATCGACGCGTGCGTCCGGGAACTCCGCCTTCACCCGCGTCACCTTCTTCTTCAGCGAGCGGAGGAAGCGGGCCACGTAGAACGGGCCGGCGCCCTGCTCCAGGTGCCGCGCGCCGGCGCCGAGATCGTATGGCGTGGAGATCGTCGCGGCGGCTTTCACATACGGTTGCGACGGATTCTCGCCGAGCCATTTGAGCAGCACGTTGCCGCCGAGGGAGGCGCCGAAGGCGAGGAGCGGGCGGTCGAGGCGGCGGACGATGAAGTCGAAGTCGCCGGTCTCGCCGGAGTGATAGAAGCGCGGCCGGCGGTTGGGGAGCTCGCGGAAGACGGAGCGCGGATGGCGGGCGCAGGAGCGGAAGTTGATCGCCGTCGCGGAGTGGCCGTGGCGCGCGATCACCGACATCACCCCTTGCATGTACACGGAATT
>DATEOX010000184.1:0-6195 GCA_035273585.1 Thermoanaerobaculia bacterium | reverse complement strand
GGTGGCGGAGAGGAAGATGCCGATGGCGAAGAAGAACGCGGCCAGCCAGAGCAGGGCCAGGGTCGCGCGGCGCGGCAGATCGGTCACGGCCGGAGTCTAACCGGTGTCATCCTGAGCGAAGCGAAGGATCCGTACCGATCTCGCGCCGCGCCTGAAGGTACGGATCCTTCGCCGTCTGCGCGGCTCAGGATGACGCGAGGACCCTGAGTACCGCGTCATGCAACGCCTGCACGGTCGCCTGCGGCGCCTCGGCGTCCGGCTCTTTGCCATGCTTGCGCAGCGCGGCGCTCGTCGTGGGGCCGATGGAGACGAGCTTCGCATCCGTGTCGCCGTTGAAGGCGGCGAAGAAGTTGTCGACCGTCGAGGCGCTGGTGAAGGTGACGGCGTCGAGGTCGTGCAGCTCGTCCGCGCTGGCGGTCACCGGCACGGTGCGGTAGGCGATGCCGAGGTCGACGTCGCCGCCGCGCTTGCGCAGCTCCTCGATCAGTTCCTCGCGCCCCTCCGCGGCGCGGATGACCGCCGTGCGGATGCCGCGCTGGTCCTGCTCCAGGAGCGGCAGCAATGCCGTGGAGAGGAACTTGTCGGGCACCAGGTCGGGGAGGATGCAGCGCGTACGGAGGTCGGCCGCGGTCGACTCGCCCACCGCGGCGATCATCACGCCGCTCAACGCCCGCGCGTCTTTGCCCTGTTCGTGCAGGCGGTCGAAGAAGCCGCGCACACCGTTCGTGGAGGTGAAGATCAGCCATTGGTAATCGGGCAGTGCGTCGAGCACGCGGTCGAGCGACTGGAACGACTCAGGCGGCGCGATCTCGATGGTCGGGAACTGCACGACCTGCGCGCCCGACTCCTCGAGCAGGCGCTTGAGCTCCGAGGCCTGCTCGCGGGCGCGGGTGACGACGATGCGCCGCCCGAAGAGCGGCTTCGACTCGAACCAGTCGATGGTGGCGTGCAGCTTGACCACGTCGCCGACGACGATCAGCGCCGGGGTCGGCATCCCTTCGGTCTTCGTCTGGATGTCCGCCAGCGTGCCGGTCACGGTGCGCTGCTCGGGGGTGGTGGCCTTGGAGATGACGGCGATGGGGCGATCCGCGGCCATCCCGTTCGAGGTGAGTTGACGAACGATGAGCGGCAGGTTGCCGAAGCCCATCAAAAAGACGATGGTTCCGCGGCTCTTGGCCAGCGTCTCCCAGTCGATGCCGGTCGTCCCCTCCGACTCGTGGCCGGTGACGAGCGTGAGCGAGGTCGAGTGCTCGCGGTGCGTGACCGGGATGCCGGCGTAGGCCGGGCCAGCGATGGCGGAGGAGATGCCGGGGACGATCTCGAACGCGACGCCCGCGGCGCGCAGCTCCTCCGCCTCCTCGCCGCCGCGGCCGAACACGAACGGGTCGCCGCCTTTGAGGCGCACCACGCGCTTCCCTTTCTTCGCCTCGTCGATGAGGAGCTGGTTGATGCGGTCCTGGGGCAGGGTGTGCGCGCTGGCCCGCTTGCCGACGTACACGACCTCCGCCGACTTGCCGACGAGCGAGGCGATCTCCTTCGACACGAGGGCGTCGAGCGCGACGAGATCCGCGTTGCCGAGGAGCTCCGCGGCGCGGCGCGTGAGCAGGCCCGGGTCACCGGGGCCGGCGCCGACGAGGTAGACCTTTCCGTTCATCCCAGAAGCTCCAGCGCGCCCTGCTGCAGCAGATCGTCGGCCACGCGCGCGACGGCATCGGGGCCGCTGCGGGTGGCGCGGATGGCGCGGACGCCATCGTAGTCGGAGAGGAAGGCGCGGATGGTGAGCGTTTCGAGGCCCCTCACCCCCAGCCCTTCTCCCCGCGCGGCGGGGAGAGGGTGGCCGGAGGCCGGGTGAGGGGCAACCGCTGCGTGGACGGCGACCGAGGAGTAGCAGTCGAGGCGTGTACCGAAGGCCTGCAGGACGCCGCGCTCGCTCAAGGCAGCGATCTCGCTCGGAGCGTGGTTGATGCTGCGCGCCGCTTCTCTTGCCCGCTCGTTGGAACTCAGCACCTCCAGAGCGACGATGCCCTGGCCGGCCGCGGGCACCATCTCGTCCACCGCGAAGAGCGATGTGATGGCCTCGGTGCGGCCGAGGCGGGTGAGCCCGGCCGAGGCGAGGACCATCGCGTCGTACTGGCCGCCGCGCACTTTTTCGAGGCGGGTGTCGACGTTGCCGCGGATCGGCTCCACGCGCAGATCGGGGCGGCGGGCGAGGAGCTGGGCGCGGCGGCGGGGGGCGCTCGTGGCCACGGTTGCGCCGGGCGGCAGCGCGTCCAAAGACACACCGTGCGGATGGATCCAGGCATCGCGCGGATCGGCGCGCTCCAGGAACGCGGCGAGGGCGAACTGCTCGGGGATCAGCGACGGCACATCCTTGAGGCTGTGCACCGCGACGTCGATGCGGCCGTCCTCCAGCGCCTCTTCCAGCTCCTTGATGAAGAGACCCTTGCCGCCGATCGCGGCGAGCGGGACGTCCTGGCGTTTGTCGCCCGTCGTCTTCACGATCACGATCTCGCTCGGGACGCGGAGCAGGCGCGCGACCTCGTTCGCCTGCCACAGGGCGAGCGCGCTGCCGCGCGTGCCGATGCGGATCGCGTCGCTCATCGCAGGCCGAAGATCTTGCGGATGGTGCGGCGCAGCGACTCCCGCTCCTGCGGCTCGTCCGCCGCCGCTTCCTTCAGTTGCAGGATCGGGTAGTGCAGGATCTTGTTGATCATTCGCGTGGAGAGCATCTCGATCGCCGCCCGCTGCTCGGCCGTGATCGGCCCCACCTTGCGCAGGCAGGCCTCCAGCTCCGCGGCGCGGATCGCCTCCAGCCGCTGCTGCAGCTCGAGGATCGTCGGCACCGCGTCCTGGGCCACGAGGCGCTTGCGGAACGTCTCGACTTCGCGCAGCACGAGCTCCTCCGCCTCGTCCGCCTTCTGCTGCCGCTGCTCGCGGTTCGACTCCACCACGTTCTGCAGGTCGTCGATGTTGTAGAGATAGGCGCCCTCGATGCGGGCGATGGCCGGGTCGATGTTGCGCGGTACGGAGAGGTCGATGAGGAAGAGGTTGCGGTTCTTCCGGTTGACGAACGCGCGGTGGACGTGCTCCGCGGCGATCACGTGATGCGGCGCCGCGGTCGAGGCGATGACGATGTCGCACGTGGCCAGGTACGACTCCGCGGCGTCGAAATGGATGGCATCGCCGTGATAGCGCCGGGCCAGCTCGACGGCGCGCTCGTGCGAGCGGTTGGCCACGAAGACGTGGCGGACGTCGTGGCCGGAGAGGTGCTCCGCGGTCAGCTCGGCCATCTCGCCCGCGCCGAGAAGCAGGACGGTGAGGCCGCGCAGATCGCCGAAGATCTTCTTCGCCAACGCCACCGCCGCGTACGGCACGGAGACGGCGTGCTCGCCGATGCCGGTGTCGGTGCGCACCTTCTTCGCCACGCGCATGGTCTGCTCGAAGAGCTGCTGCAGGAGCGGGTCGAGCGTGCCGAGCTCCTGTGAGGCGGTGAACGCCTGCCGCACCTGCCCGTGGATCTGCGGCTCGCCGACGATCATCGAGTCGAGTCCTGACGCCACGCGGAAGAGGTGCTTGACCACGTCGCCGTGGCGGAGGACATAGATGTGCTTCTCGAGCTCGGTGGGGCTCGCGCCGGCACGCTCGGCCAGCCACTCGACGAGCAAGCGGATCACATCCTCCGTCGAAGCGGAGACGATGGCCTCCACGCGGTTGCACGTCGACACGACGGACGCGCCGTCGATGCCCGTCTGCGCGGCGATGGAGCGGATGCTCTCCACCAGTTGCGACTCCAGCACGCTGAGCCGCTCGCGCACGTCCACCGGCGCGGTGCGGTGGTTCACGCCGACCAGGAGGAGGCTCATCGGCGCGCGCTCCTCATCCGTCCTTCGGGCACCTTCTCCCCGCCGCGCGGGGAGAAGGCTCTTGCGGCCGCATCACACATGCGAGATCCCCAGCATGGCCACGAGCGCGGCGACGAAGGCGCCCGCCGAGACGAGCAGCGTCCGCCGCCCGCGGAAGATCCCGGTGATGTACGACTGCAGCAGCAGCGCGAACAGCACCCACGCCACCACCGCGCCGACCGACTTCACCCGCAGGTCCATGAGGCCCGCGGTCGTCCGGTAGGACCAGAGGACGCCGGCGATCAGGCCGACGGTGTAGATCGGGAAGCCGATGGCCAGCGCCCGATAGCTGACCCGCTTGCAGATCTCCAGGCTCGGTATCCAGTCCCACAGCCGCCCCGGACGCTTCTGCTTCAGCGCCCGGTCCTGCACGTACGCCAGAACCGTGAACGCAATGCCGATCATCAGCGCGGCGACGCCCAGCGTGGAGAAGAGGAGGTGTCCGATGAAGACGCGCGAGCGAAGCTGCGGATCCATCCGGGTGAACGGCTCGTGCACCAGCGCGGTGATGGTCAGCAGCAGCAGCACGAGCGGAAAGACGAAGAACGACGCCGCATGCACCCGGTAGCGAAGGAACAACCCCAGCTCCACCGCCAGCACGGTCCACGCCACGAACGACGACGCCTCGGGCAGATTCGTCAGCGGCGGATGCCCGGTGCGGACGCAGACGGTGCCAATCCAGATGGTGTGGCTCACGAAGCCGGCGATCATCAGCCAGAGGCCGGCCGGCTGCAGGCGCCGCTCGCGCGACCAGAGGGAGAAGAGCGCGGCGAGCGTGCCAGCCGCGTAGAAGGCCAGCGCGATGTACAGCGCCGCGTTGGGGGAGAGGGTCATGGCTGCGCCAGCTTCTTGCAGAAAACGACCTTGTCGTCTTCGATACGGTAAAAGTCCTTGATGCGAGAGATCTCGTCGTAGCCGCTACGGACGTAGAACCGCAGCGTGGGGCCGTAGCTTTCCTTCGAGGAGGTCTCGATGAGGAGCATCCGCCCGCGCTGGCGGCGCACCTCGTTCTCCACGAATTTGAGCAGCAATTGCCCGAAGCCGAGGCCCTGCTGCTTCGGGTCGACGGCGATCCAGTAGAGGTCCCACACGCCGTCGGTGAGCGGCGTCGGCCCGTAGCAGACGTAGCCCTGCACCATCCGCCGCGGCCCGCTGTCCGGCTCCTCCAGGACGTACACGGTGTAGTCGCCCTTCTCCGGATGCTCCAGCGCCTGGTCGACCAGCTCGACCGCACACTTCACCTCCTCCTGCGTGAAGCGGGCGGTGGCGACGAGGATCTGGTGGATGCGCTCGCGGTCTTTCGGCTCGACGGGACGGATGTTCATGATGAGCGACGCGTGGCCGCCATCATAAGGGCGTCGAGGAAATCGCGGAACCCGATGCCCGCCGCTTCCAGCGCCTTGCGGAAGCCGGCGTCGCGCCCCAGGTCGGGCTGGGTGTTGATGTCGATGATGTACAGCCGGCCGTCCTGGGCTTCCCTGACGTCGAAGCGGCAGTAGCCGTCGTGCAGCCCCAGGATGCCCGCCGCCTCCATGCAGACCTCCGCCAGCTTCTGCTTCGTCTCGTCACCGATGAGCGCCGGCGTACGGTTCGTGGTGCCGAGGTCTTCGCGAGAGCCGGCGTCCCACTTCGCCTTCCAGCCAACCACGCGCTGGCCATCGCTGAAGACGACTTCGCCCGGCGGCAGAAGCTGGCCGAGAAACATCGACTGGTTCAGCTCGCGGCCGTCGATGAACTGCTCGATGAGCGGCTCCTGGCCGTAGGTCTCCCTCACCCACTGCGCCCTCGCGTCCCGCTCGGCCGGCGTGTGGCAGATGGACGCCTCGTCGATGCCGATGCCGGCGTCGCTGAGCGACGGCTTGACGATCACGGGGAACGGCGCGTCGCCCGGAGTGAGGTGCGGCAGGAAGCGCTTGACCAGGGCCTTGTCGGCGCAGATGGCGGTGGCGGTCGGGTCGCAGCCGGTGAAGGGGATGCCGAGCATCTCCAGCGCGAGGGCAAAGTGCATCTCCCAGTGCGGATTCCCGAGGACGCCCTCGCAGAGGTTGACCACGGCGTCGTATGTGCGCAGTTGCTGCAGTGCGCCGAGGAGGTCGTCGCCGACCGGGACGAGATCGGCGTTCAGGAGCGAGGCGATCTCCCGCGCGGTCTCGATCACCTCCGCCTCGCCGACGCGCTCCAGCTCATTGAGGTGCTGCTTGCGCGCGAGATCGTCGTTGTAGGCGACGGCCAGCGGGCGTCCCGCCCGCCAGCCGCCGGGCGTCCCGCCCGGCGATGATCCCGCGGCCCGAGA
>DATEOX010000183.1:0-4623 GCA_035273585.1 Thermoanaerobaculia bacterium | reverse complement strand
CGCCCCTCACCCGGCCTTCGGCCACCCTCTCCCCGCTGACGCGGGGCGAGGGGACGCGCGTAGTTCCTTCTCCCCGCTGGCGGGGAGAAGGTGCGCGAAGCGCGGATGAGGGGCGGTCATGCGCTAACTGAAGGCCATTGGAGCTAGATCTCGCTCACGATCTGTTGCCTGCGCTCCGCGTACTCAGCGTCGTCGATGAGACCTTTCGATCGCAGATCGTTGAGCTTCGCCATGCGCGTCTCGACGGACTCGGTAGGGGGCAGCGGCTTGGGCGGTTGAAAGGCCGCCGCGCAGGCCGCATTGATGTCGTTCATCAACGCGACTTCGTCGAAAAGGGTCACACCTCGGCGGTTGCGCGTCAGGTTCGAGTATGCACGTCCAAGACGCAGCGTTTCTCCTCGAAGATCCGGGTTGGCCGGGTTCCTTCTCAAACGTTCCAGTGCTTCCTGATACGCGCGCCGTGCCCGTTCGCGCGCATTGGCCTGAACGATCACGGCGACAATGAGCACGACGAGCACGATGAAAAAGACGATCCAGCAACCTTCCACAGCCGGCCTCCGCGACGAGCGTCTCCGCAATCAAGACACCGGTGGCCATGGTTTGTGGCGATGCTGTGCGCAGAGGCTCGCGGCGCTACCGTGCGGCGGGAAGCAGCTCGTGAATGCAGAGGATGTTTCCCTCCGGATCGCGGAACCACGCTGCCTTTTCCGAGCCGAGGATGCATACCTTTTCGACCGTGCGCAGGCCCGGCAGGTCATAGTCCTCGAAGGCCACGCCGCGCGACGTCAGCTCGTCCACGGCGGCGCGGGCGTTCGGGACCTCGAAGCTGAGCGCCGTGTGCTCGGCCTTCGTCGGCTCCGGCTTGGGAAGCAATGCGATGAAGCCGCTGCTGGTCTCGAACAGGTACTTCCCGTCCCCGCTGGAGCCGAGGTCTCGCAATCCGAGGACATCCCTGTAGAACGCGCGCGCCCGTTCCGCGTCCACCACCGGCAGGATCGTCGTTACACGGGAAGTATTGAGCATGGACGCCTCCGGCCGGCCAGCATAGCGCACGTGAGCCGCCTGCGCGCCGGGCGGGCAAGCGTCGCGGTGCTGCTGGCCGTCACTGCTTCGCCGTCGCCAGCGCGCTCTTGACCGTCGCCTGCACGTCCGGACGATCGGCGCGCGCGAGCCCCTCCCGGAGCGCGCTCGTGGCCGCCGGACCGCCGATCCGCGAGAGGGCCTGCGCCGCGCGCGTCCTGTATTGCGCGTGCAGGTTCGCGACGTACATGGCCACGAACTCCTCCTTCGACGAGGCGACCTTCGCGTTCGGATGCGTCGCGGCATAGCGGCGGAGCTCGTCGTAGCGCTTCTCCAACTCGCGGCGGAGGAGCTCCTCGCTCGCCGGCGAGGCCCCTTCGAGCAGCGCCGCGCGGAGGGAGGGCACCGCCGGCTGGCCGAGCTTGACCACGGCCTCGAGCTGCCCCTCCTCGCACTCTTCGCATTCGAGCCATTCCACGAGCGCCTGCCGCGCGGCCTCGGTCTGTTCGACGTTCATCGTCGGGGCGGCCGCCGGCGCCGGCTGCGCCCCCTTCTCCGCCGTCCGTTTCTCCGGCGTGGAAGTGGGGCAGGCCGTCAGCAGCAGCATGAAGACCGCGCAGAGCAAGAAAGGGATCGATTGCTTTCTCATGATGTCCTCTTCCTTCATCAATGCGGCGTCGCGTCCAGCGCGAGCGCCGGGCAGAGGTTGCTCACGGTCAGCGGCGCGCAGGTACGGGTGGTTCCCGCCCGCGTGCCGTTGAGGTTGAGCTGCGAGATGTCGGAGACGTTGATGCGGAACGCCTGCCCGACCGAGAACTGGTCGCGCGTGGCCGGCCCGCCGCCGAACATGATGTTGTCGTTGCCGAATCCGGCCAGCCCGTTCGTATGGCCGCCGGAAGCCGACGGACGGAGCGCGTAGGCGTGTCCGATCTCGTGCGGCAGCGACGCGATGTTGGCGGTCGTGCCGATGAAGGAGATGTTCCGGTTCGCGGCGCAGTTGACGCCGGTGAAGGCGCCGTTCACGTAATAGATGTTGATGCGGCCGGCGGTGAAGAAGGCCGTGCCGCCGAGGGCTCCGGCGGTCGCGCAGTCGCCGGCCGCGCCGCCGATGGTATTCACGGCGTTCTGGTTCGCCGAGACGTCGGTGAAGGTGGCGTTGAACTGCACGCCGACGTTGTTGCGGTTGTACAGCAGGTTCGCGTTGGCCACGTCGTTCTGGGCCCGCGCCGTCGCGCCGGCCATGGCGATCCAGACCGTGATGGGGGCGACGAGGATCGGCTGAAGGTTGACGTTGTGGACGTCGCCCGCGGTGTTCGTCCAGGTCGTGACGTTCGTCTGGAACGACATGGCGTTGTCGTCGGAGAACACGCTCACCTCGGAGTTGCAGCCTCCGTTCGTCGTGGCGTTGCCGATGCCCCGCTGGGTGGTGGCGCGATGGACGACGTCGTCCCTGCACGTCCCTCCCTTCCGGTAGTCGGCCAGGATGACGGCGTTGTCCGATCCGGTATTGCCCGAGAGGCGGATGACGTCCTCGACGAGCGGCGGATTGCCGCCGCCGCACGGAATGAGCTGGTACCGCGCGCGGAAGCGGTTGACGACGAACCTGCCGCTGAGCTGCTGGATCTCCACGCCGCCGGCCTGACCGGCCGCGCCGTCCGCGTCGTTGTCGCCCGCGGCGGCGCTCACCTTGCGAACCTGTTCCTTGTCCGGCGTGACTTTGACCATCGCCACCGCGACCTTTCCCTTGCGCGCGTTGGGCAGACCGCCGATGAAGCTCTCGCCGGGGCCGACGAGCAGGCTCTTTCCCTGCCGCGTGACGTTTCCCCGGAGCTGGAGGCCGGCCAGCGCGCGCTCATCCAATCCTTCGAACGTCACCTCGACCGAGCGGGTGAGGCCTCTCTCCACCAGGATCCGCCACTCGAGAACGTCCGGAGGACCGGGACAGCCCGGGCAGCAGTCGACCGCCTCACAGCCCACTGGTACCAGGATCTGGGTGAGATCGACCAGCTCCTCCGGACAGAGACGCAGGAACTTGTCCCAATGGCCAGCCTTGCCCGGAACGGCGAGCAGCAGAATGAGAGGAATGAGGGCGATGAGGAGCCTTTGCCGCATTCACGACCTCCGTCGATTCGAAGTCTCCGATTAGTGCGGCAGGCGGCGCAAACGTTTCACGCGCCCGCCCCGGCGAACATCGTGCATTACGGTCCCCGATGCCCGAGACCGTCATCCGCGTCCCGTTCGCGACGCTGTTGAAGATCGCGCTCTTCTGCCTTCTCGCCGCGGCGGTCTACAAGCTCTATCCGGTCCTGGTGATGATCGTCGTGGCCGTGCTGCTGGCCGTGATGCTCGCGCCGGTGTTGCGGTTCCTGACGCAACATCGCGTCAGGCGCGGGTTGGCCATCGGCGCCATCGCGGCCCTTCTCTTCGGTCTCCTGGCCTTCTTCTTCGCCGTGATCGTGCCGGCCATGGGACGCCAACTCAAGGAACTGAGCGGCGACCTGCCCAAGATCTCGAAGCAGGTCGCGCAGCGCTTCCCGATCGCCGCGCCGCTGTTGCAGGACGCGCAGCGCCCGCCGGATGCCAACCAGATGAAGGCCTGGCTCCTGCGCGGCCTCATCGCCGGCCAGTACGCCATCGAGGCGCTGACCGCGCTCGTCCTGGTGCTCGTCATCGCCATTTACCTGCTCGTGGAAGGAAAAGACGTTTACGAATGGCTGGTCAGCTTCGCCCAGCCGAAGCAGCGCCCGAAGTGGCGGCGCACGGCGGATGAAGTCAGCAAAGTGATCCTCGCGTACATGCGCGGGCAGGCCATCACCTGCTTCCTCTGCGGCGGCGTGGCCCTGATCACGCTGACGGCATTGCGCGTGCCGGCCGCATTGCCGCTGGCCGTGCTGGCCTTCCTCTGCGATCTCATCCCGGTCGTCGGCACGATCATCATGACCGTCCCGGCCGTACTGCTGGCCATGATGGTCGGCCCGATGCAGGCCGTCATCGTGATCATCGTCTACATGGCCTATCACCTCGTGGAGAGCTACTGGATCATCCCCCGCGTCTATGGCGGGCAGATGCGCCTCTCCACATTGGCCGTGCTGCTCGCCATCACCGTCGGCGGCGCGCTGGCCGGCGCGGTCGGCGCGGTGCTCATCCTGCCGTTCGTGGCCGCCTATCCGATCGTCGAGCGCATCTGGCTCCGCCCGCACCTGCCGGAGGACACGGTGGAGCGGCACGAGGCGATCGAAGGGGATTGAGGAATCAATCGGTTAGAATCCCGTTTTTCCTCGCGCGCCGGCCTGCACGGCCGCGCCCGAACCAACCGTAAGGAGCTCCACCGCATGACCGCGACACTAGAAGCCCAGAGCCAGAAGAACGCCCATCAATTCGACGCCGCGACGTCGACCGGCCGCGAGCCGTTCAAAGTCAAAGACCTCTCCCTCGCCACCCTCGGACGCGCGGAGATCCGCCTCGCCGAGCACGAGATGCCCGGCCTCATGGCCGTGCGCGCCAAATACGCCGCGCAGCAGCCGCTGGCCGGCGCCAAGGTGATGGGCTCCCTGCACATGACCATCCAGACCGCCGTCCTCATCGAGACGCTGCACCTTCTCG
>DATEOX010000182.1:0-11816 GCA_035273585.1 Thermoanaerobaculia bacterium | reverse complement strand
CGCCCCTCACCCGGCCTTCGGCCACCCTCTCCCCGCTGACGCGGGGCGAGGGGACGCGCGTAGTTCCTTCTCCCCGCTGGCGGGGAGAAGGTGCGCGAAGCGCGGATGAGGGGCGGTCATGCGCTAACTGAAGGCCATTGGGCCTAAAGAGCCCTCTCCCCGCAAACGGGGCGAGGGTTCTTGTGGAGCTCACGCCGGCGTGATGCGCGTCATGCCACGCATGTACGGCCGCAGCACCTCGGGGATCACCACCGAGCCGTCCGGCTGCTGGTAGTTCTCCAGGACCGCGACGAGCGTCCGCCCGAGCGGCAGGCCGGAGCCGTTCAGCGTGTGCACGAAGCCGCTCTTCTTGTCGGCGCTCTTGTAGCGGATGTTCGCCCGCCGGGCCTGATAGTCGAGGAAGTTCGTGCAGGAGCTGATCTCGCGGTAGGTCTCCTGCCCCGGCAGCCACACCTCGATGTCGTACGTCTTGGCGGACGCCGCGCCCATGTCGCCCGTCGAGAGCGTGACGACGCGGTAGTGGAGACCGAGCGCCTGCAGCACCGCCTCGGCATCCGCGGTCAGCTTCTCCAGCTCGTCCCACGAGTCGTCCGGCATGGTGAACTTCGCCACCTCGACCTTCTCGAACTGGTGCTGGCGGATGAGGCCCCGCGTGTCCTTGCCGTACGACCCCGCCTCGCTGCGGAAGCACGGCGTGTAGGCGGTGTACGAGCGCGTGAGCGTCGACGCGTCGAGCGTTTCGTCGCGATGGAGGTTCGTCACCGGCACCTCTGCCGTCGGCACGAGGTAGAGCGGCTTCTCCGTGGCCAGCTTGAAGAGATCCTCCTCGAACTTCGGGAGCTGCCCGGTGCCGCGCAGGGAATCGGCGTTGACGATGAACGGCGGCAGGACCTCCGTGTAGCCCTGGTCGGCGTGGATGTCGAGCATCAGCGCCATCAACGCGCGGTTGAGCTTCGCGCCGGCGCCGAAGAGGACGGAGAAGCGCGCGCCGGTGATCTTCGCCGCGCGGTCGAAGTCGAGGATGCCCAGCGCCTCGCCGAGGTCCCAGTGCGCCTTCGGCTGGAAATCGAAGGAGGGCCTCTCGCCCCAGGTGCGCTCGACGCGGTTGTGCGACTCGTCCGGCCCGACCGGCACCGAGGCGTGCGGGCGGTTGGGAAAGGTGAGCTCGACCGCGCTCAGCTCCTGCTCGACCAGCGCCAGGCGCTCATCGAGCTGCTTGATCTCGTCGCCGACGCGCTTCATGGCCTCGATCTGCGACGACGCGTCCTGCTTCGCCTTCTTCAGCGCCGCGATCTCCTGCGACGCGCTGTTGCGCTGGCTCTTGAGCTGCTCGACCTGGGCGATGGTGCGCCGCCGCTCGGCATCGAGCTCCAGGAAGCGGTCGAGGTCCGCCGTCTTGCCGCGGTCTCTCAGCGCCTGGCGGTAGTCATCTGTCTGTTCACGAAGGTACTCGCGGGAAAGCATGGCGCGCGATTCTACATGCGCCGGATGGCGCGGATCTTCCCCGGCCGCGCCTCGCTGAAGTCCCCGGTGATGACCAGCGCATAGCCCTGCTTCGGTCCGAGGCCGAGGCGGAGGGCGCTCACGTCGATGCTGTACGTGCCGGCGGCCGGCTGGGCGATCGTCACCACCTCGACGTTGTTCAGGCGGTCGGCCTGGCCGGGATGGAACGAGTCGTTGCCCCACGTCGCGGCGCCGCTGGGCTGCGTCACGCGCAGGTTCAGGTCGTTCACGAGCTGCGACGTCGTGTCGTTCACGCCGGCGACGAAGCCCGGCGGGTCGGTCCAGACCAGGACCGCGCGGAATGGCGTGCCGGACTTTACATTGAGGCGGATGGTCGCCGTGTCGCCCTGAGCCAGGCCGGTCGCGGTGGGCGCGTCGACGATGCGCAGGCGCGGGATGTCGCCGGGGAAGTAGAGCGCGTCGTCGAGGGCGGGCATGCCGAAGCCCTGCTCGTACGAGGGCGACGGCTGCGCCGGCTCGGCTCCCTGGTCGGTCCAGCGGAGCGGGACGCGCCGGGCCGAGGCGATGAGCGTCGCCTTGAGCAGCGCCGCGCTGGGGGTCATCACGTTCGAAGGCGTGGCCACACCGGTCGGATAGAAGCCGTCCGTGTAGTACTGCCGGGCCAGCGCCGCAGCGCCGGCGACTTCGGGCGAGGACCAGGAAGTGCCGGGCTGGAGCGTCGTGCCGCAGCTCTTGTCCTTGATGGACGGGATCGTGTCGAGGACGACCTTCGCATCGCCGGCCAGCACGACCGACGGCGCGACGAGCTCGGGCTTGATGCGGCCGTCGCGCGTCGGGCCGTTCAGCGTGTAGCGGGCGAGCGTGTCGTCATCGCGGCCGGTATCGCGCGTGCCGCCCACCTGCAGGGTGTTCTTCGCAGAGCCGGGGGCGGAGAGGGTGGAGGCGGGCGGGAGGCCGCCGCTCCCCCAGTTGCCGGTGTTGAAGACGACGAGGAGGTCGGGATGGGAGTAGACGAATGCGTCGACGTCCCGCGCGGACTGCGGATAGTTCGCCGTCGGCGGGTTCGCGAACGGCGAGGCGCCCTGGCGGTCGCCCCACGAATTGGAGTGGATGCGCACCCCCTGCTTGTAGGCCTGGTCGAGGATCGGGGTGAGGTTCACCGGGCAGCCGATGCCCGGCCGCTGCGAGCAGTTGTCGCCGCCGATGAAGCCGGCGTCCTGGATCACGAGCTTGGCTCCCGGCGCGACGGCGTCGCCGAAGTCATGCGCGATCGGCGTCTTCGAGTCGCCCGCCGCGGAGCCCGCGGCGTGCGTGCCGTGGCCCTGGTTGTCGAACACCGTCTGCGCGATGGTCTCGCATCCGGAAGCGCCGGGGTACTGGTCGCACGACCAGAGCAGGTCGTAGGCGATGACCTTCCGCCGGGAGGGATCGATGTTCTGCCAGGCCAGACCCGCGGACGGCGACCCGGTGTTGAACGGGGGCGCGGAGCCGTTCGGCTCGGAGAAGAAGCAGCTCTGCCAGTCGAGGCCGGTGTCGAGGATGGCGATGACCTGCCCCTCGCCATGGATGCCGTGATCGTGCACCGGCGTGCCGCCGAAACCCGCGCCCGACTGCAGCGCGCGGTAGGCGGTCTCGTTCGCGGAGGCGGTGGTTGCCAGGAGGAGTACGGCGAGGATGACCAGGAGCTTGCGCATCGGCCGGCAGAACGCGGAACGGAGGCCGCTGCTTCCAAAAATGTAGGGCCGGCTGGAGAGCCGGCCCTACATTCACATCAGATCAATACCAGGTGCACTCGTATCCGCCCGGCTCGCAGAGCCAGGGGATGAGGACCTCGTCGCCGGTGATCACGTCCAGGGCGAAGGCGTGGATCGTGTTGTAGCGGGCCCAGGTGGGCAACTGCACGCTGAAGCGATGCACGTAGCCGCCGCGGCATTCATCGGCGACCGCCTGCTCGCTGTTCAGGTTCGTCGTGTACGTGCCGATCGGCGTACCGTTCGCGAGCGCGAGGCGGACCTTCGTCGACAGTTGAGGGGCGTCCGGGTCGCAGACCCAGCCGGCGGCGACGCCGGTGGGGCTGAGCGCCTGCATGTAGCCCTTCGCCGGGTACTTGTAGGAGAACCAGAGACAGGCGGGATTCTCGGCGCAACCGCTGGCCAGCGTCACGGTGCCGCTGTCGATGTCGCGCGCCCGGGCGGTGATGTTGAAGCCGCTGGCGCTCTGCGGCATGGTGTCGCGGAAGCGGAACGACAGGCCCGCGGGGCACTGCGCGTTCGTCACGTAATCCGAGCGGGACGGGTAGTTGGTGGTGGTTCGGAAGAAGACGCCGTCCTTGTAGAGGTCGATCACCGGGTTCTCGCAGATCGACCCGTCGGGATCGCAGGCGTTGCCGATCAGAGTGCCGGAGCCGTCGTAGATGTTCTCCAGCTTGCCGGTCGGCGAGGAGAGGCGCGTGCGCGTCTTGAGCGTGATCTCCCGGCCGATGTCGCGGTGCTCGCTGAGGACGTAGCAGGGGAAGTCGCGCGAGGTGGTCCAGTCCGGCGCCTGCGGCCAACTGTAGACGCCGAGCAGGATTGCCTGCGGGTCGTTGTGGGCCAGGTCGTAGTACTCGCGGGCCACGTTCTTCATCTCGCTGATGGTGCCGAATGCCGTGGCGTGGGCATCGTCCCAGAAGCCGTCCATCACGTACAGCCGCGGCTTGGACGGGAACCGGCTCTTCATCTTGTCCAGCGCCTCCTGGTACACCGGATCGCTGCTCGGGTTGATGGCGTAGGCGTTCAGGCCGATCCAGTCGATGCTGGGCAGCGCGCCGGTGTAGAGACCCCAGGCGTGGGAGCCGGGATAGGCGCCGCAGTCGTCGTTGGCCACGACGCACGCCGCTTCCACGAGCCAGAGCTTGATCCAGGAGCCGACCGTCGCATCGGCCTTGATGAACGCCGCGGCCTGGTCGTACTGGGTCATGCTGACGGCATAGTTGAACGGCTCGGCGCGCGGGACGAGGGCGAGCACCTTGTCCGAGGTCAGGATGCTGGCGTTGGTCGTTTTCCAGGTGGACCAGCGCGTCTGCCAGTTCGAGCAGAGCGCCCGGTAATTCGTGCCGCACCAGAGCAGTTGTCCGAGATCGATGGTCGCCTTGAGGCCGCGGGCGTTCATCGCCGCCACGCGGTCGCGCAGCGTGGTGTCCGCCGGATCGGCCGTGACGGCGATGTGCGAGAAGTTCGTGAAGCCCTTCGTCTCATCGAGGCCGCGGTTGTTCGTCTCGTCCGCGCTGCCGCTGTAGCCGAAGTACTTCAGATGCGAGACCCAGGAGCAGTTCGGCGCCTGCGGACAGGTGCTGGTGACCGTGGCCCCCGTGGTGTCGGCGTCGTCGGAGACCACCGAGATGGTCTTCCCGGCCGTGTTGCGGGGAATGGCGTACTTGAAGCGGAAGGCCTTGTCGGTCCCGCACTGGAGGTTGGTGAAGGAGGTGTCGTTGTACGGCGTGGTGAGGCGGGCCACGCGGACGCCGTCGGCGAAGACGTCGACGACCGGGTTGGAGTCACAGCCGGACTGGTCGGGGTCGCAGGTCCAGCCGCTGACCACGCCGAGGGAGTCGATGGAGTAGGTGCCGATCGGCGCGGCGCCGCGGGTCTTGCCGGTGATGGCCCGGCCGATCGCGGCGTGCTCCTGGAGCACGTTGCACGGCAGGCCCTGCGAGCCGGTGATCAGCTCATCCGGCACGTCGTTCCAGGAGAAGACGCCGAGGAGCACGGCGTTGGGATCGGCGCGGGCCACGTCGTACCACTCGCGGGCGATCGTCCCCATGTCCGAGATCTTGAGCGGATAGAGGCTCTGTTCGTGGCCGGCGTTCCAGAAACCGTCAGCAACGTAGAGCCACTTCTTGCCCGGGAACTTGTTCCGCATCCGGTTGACGGCAAGCTGGAAGCCGGAGTCGGTGGCGGGATGAAGCCCGTAGTCGTTCACCCCGATCCAGTCGATGCTGGGGATGACGTTCGACGCGTTGGCGAAGCCGTTGTTGCCGTCGGTGACCGCGCCGCAGTAGTCCCCCTTGATCTTGCAGCCCGACTCCACGTAGAAGATCTTGATCCACGAGAGTGCGGGGTCGGACTTGATGTAGGCGGCGGCGGTCTCCACGTCCGCCATGCTCGAGCCGAACAGGATCGGCTCATCGCGAACGGTGAGGGCCACGACCTTGTCCGGGGTGAGGATGGACTGGTTGTACGCCTTCCACGCGTCCCAGCGCTGGCGGTAGCTGTTGGTCGTGCCGCTGCAGAGCCGATCGTATTGGGGCGCGTTGCACCAGAAGATCTTCCCCAGGTCGATGGTGACCTTGAGGCCGCGCGAGTTGATGGTGTTGACCTTGGCCAGAAAGTCCGGGTCGTTGGGAATCGAGGCCGCGACGTGGGTGAAGTTCGTGTAGCTCTTCGTCCGGGCCAGCGCCGCCGCATCCTCTGCGAAGACATAGCCGAAGTACTGGAGCTGGGCGGAGGCGGAAAAGGACACAAGGAGGCCGAGCAGCATCGCTGCCAGCGCAGTCGTACGTTTCATCTGTTTCCCCTATTTTTTTGACGCAAATCGTGACGGGGGCGGGCCAGGCCGCCCGCCCCCGTCACGTCAGATGGTGATCAATACCAGGTGCACTCGTATCCACCCGGATCGCAGAGCCAGGGGATCTGAACCTCCTGGCCGGAGATGACGTCCTGGGCGAAGGCCACGATGGTGTTGTAGTGCGCCCATGCCGGCAACTGCACGCTGAAGCGGTGCACGTAGCCGCCGTTGCACTCGTTGGCCACCGCCTGTTCGCTGTTCAGGTTCGTCGGGTAGGTGCCGATGGGCGTGCCGTCCCAGAGCGCGAGGCGGACGTTGGTGGAGAGGTGCGGCGCGTCGGGATCGCAGACCCAGCCGGCGGCGACGCCGTTCGAGCCGAGATTCTCCATGTAGCCCCTCGGCTCGTAGTTGTAGGTGAACCAGAGGCAGGCCGGGTTCTCGGCGCAGTCGCTGGGCAACGTCACGCTGCCGGAGTCGAGGTCGCGGGCCTTGGCCACGATGCTGTAGCCGCTGGCGTTCGACGGCATCGTGTCCCGGAAGCGGTAGGCCAGGCCGGTGGCACACGCGGCGTTGGTCACGTAGTCCCAACGGTACGGATAGTTGATGGTCGAGCCCATGAACGTGCTGCCGGCATAGAAGTCGATCACCGGGTTCTCGCAGAGAGAGCCGTCCGGATCGCAGGCATAGCCGAAGACCTGGCCGCTGCCGTCGTAGATGTTCTCCAGCTTGCCCATCGGAGACGCGGTGTTGGAGCGGCGCTTGAGCGTGATCTCCCGGCCGATCTCGCGGTGCTCGGAGAGGACGTAGCAGGGGAAGTCGCGCGAGCTGGTCGCGCCGCTGAGCGGCGACCAGAGGAAGATGCCCAGGAGCACCGCCCCCGGGTCGTTGTGCGCCGCGTCGTACCACTCCCGGGCCACGCTGCGCATGTTGTTGATGTTGTTGTTGAAAGCCGTCGCGTGGCCGCCGTCCCAGTAGCCGTCCATCACGTACATGCGCTGCTTGGACGGGAACTTGTTCTTGACCTTGGTCAGCGCCGACTGGTACTGCGCGTTCGATCCGGGATGGATGGCGTACGCGTCGATCCCGATCCAGTCGACGCTCGGCAGCGTGCCGGTGTAGTTGTTCCAGGCGTTGGAGCCCGGATACGTGCCGCAGTTGTTGCTGGCCACCACGCAGGCAGCCTCGATGAGCCACAGCTTGATCCACGACCCGACCAGCGGGTCCGCCTTCACGAAGGCCGTGGCCTGGTCGTACTGGACCATGTTGGCGTTGGCGTTGAACGGCTCGTCGCGGATGGCCATGGCCAGCACCTTGTCCGGCGCGAGGATGCTCTGGTTGGTCGTCTTCCAAGTGTTCCAGCGCGACTGCCAGTCGACACAGAGCGTGCGCCAGTTCGTGCCGCACCAGAAGACCCGGCCCAGGTCGATGGTGGCCTTGATGCCCCGGGCGTTCATGGCCGTGACCCGGTCGCGCACGAACGTGCTGGCCGGATCGTCCGGCGCCGCGATGTGCGAGAAGTTCGTGAAGCCCTTCGTCTCGTCCAGTCCGCGGTTGGCCGTGTCGTCGGCCGTACCAACGTAGCCGTAGTACTTGAGGTGCGAAGTCCAGGAGCAGTTCGGCGCCTGGGGGCAGGTGCTCGGGACGACGGCCCCGGCCGTGTCGGAGTCGACGCCGGTCACCGTGATGGTCTGGGT
Organism: Thermoanaerobaculia bacterium; assembly: GCA_035273585.1. Classification (GTDB taxonomy): domain Bacteria; phylum Acidobacteriota; class Thermoanaerobaculia; order Gp7-AA8; family Gp7-AA8; genus JAFAVZ01. The sequence goes on along the minus strand of DATEOX010000182.1, from coordinate 4,113 downwards.
CTGGGTGTTGCGCGGCAGGGTGTATTTGAACCCGAAGGCGGTGTCGGTGCCGCACTGCAGGTTCGTCGTGTTCGTCCCGCCGCCGGCCGGCACGTAGAAGCTGGCCACGAGCTGGCCGTTGGCGCGGATGTCCACCCGCGGGTTGGTCTCACAGACGGTCTGGTCGCGGTCGCAGGCCCATCCCGTCACCACCCCCAGGGTGTCGATCGAATAGCTGCCGATGGGCGCTAGGCCGCGGGTCTTGCCGGTGATGGCCCGGCCGATGCGGGTGTGCTCCTGCTGCACGTAGCAGCCGAGCTGGCTGGTGCCGGTGATGCCCTCGTCCGGAAGGTCCGCCCAGATGAAGGCGCCGAGGAGGATGGCGTCCGTATCTGCGCGCGCCACGTCGTACCACTCGGTGGCGATGTTGCGCATGTAGTTCGAGTCGTTCGGATAGAAGTTGTCAGCGTGGTCCTGGGCCCAGAAGGCGTCCATGATGTACATCCACTTCTTGCCCGGGTACTTCTGCTTCATTTTGGTGCGGGCGGTGAGGAAGGTGTAGTCGCTGGCCGGGTGGACGCCGTAGATGTCCAGGCCGATCCAGTCGATGTGCGGGATGGACGCCGTCGCGTAATTGAAGCCGTTGTTGTACGGCACCGATCCGCAGTCGTCGTTGGCCACCTTGCACGCACCCTCGATCCACCAGATCTTGAGCCAGGAGGCGAGCGTCGCATCCGTCTTGATGTAGGCCGCGGCCGTCTCCAGGTCGGCCAGATTCGCGCCGGCCGTGAGCGCCTCGTCGCGTACCGTGAGGGCCAGGACCTTGTTCGAGGTGAGGATGCTCGCGTTGTACGACTTCCAGGTGTTCCAGCGCGTTTGCCAGTCGCTGCACAGGTAAATGTAGTCCGGAGCACAGAAGAAGACCTTGCTCAGGTCGATCGTCGCTTTCAGGCCGCGCGCGTTGATGGCGTTGACGCGGGCCACAAAGTACGGATCCTGCGGTACGTCGGTCGACACATGGGCGAAGTTCGTATAGTTCTTCGTCTTCCCCAGCGCGTCGTCGCTGTCGGCCCCGACATAGCCGAAGTATTGCAATTGTGCCGCGGCCGGGAGGCAGAGAGACATCCCCAGCAGCAGCGCTGCTAAAGCAGTCGCACGTTTCATGATGGTTTTCCTTTCGTCTGGTTAGCGGGAACTAGGCACAAGCCTACATGAAGTACGTCGGCCATGTCGAATGCGTCGGCCGTGATAAAAACCGCCACCATGGACCCAAAGCACCCTTCCGGATACCGCATCGGCATCGTCAATCCGCTGACCCTCGTCGGGAACGAGGTCAAAAGCATCCTGCGCGAGCGCTCCTTCCCTTTCGACCGCGTCGCGCTGCTCGACTCCACCGGCCAGGCGGCCGGCTCGCTGACGGAAATCGACGAGGAGCCGGCCGTCGTCAACCCCTTGACCGAACTGGAGTTAGAAGACCTCGACCTGGTCTTCTTCTGCGGCTCGGCGGAGGCGAACCGGAAGTGGATCGAGCGCGCCGACGCGTCCCGCTTCGTAGCCATCGAGCTCTCCCAGCCCTCCAGCGCGGACGAGGGGAAGCTGGCCGTGGCCGGCGTCAATCTGGAGGACGTCGGGGCCAGCGACGAGGTGATCGTCTCCCCCCATCCGGTGGCCATCCCGATCGCGCTGATTCTTCACCAGGTGGAGTCGATCTCGCCGATCGACATCTGCACCGCCACCGTCGTCCAACCAGCCTCGGAGTTCGAGCAGGCCGGAGTCGAAGAGCTGGCCAGGCAGACCATCAGCGTCCTGAATATCCAGTCCGTCCCGCAGGAGGTCTTCGACCGCCAGCTCGCCTTCAACCTCTATCCGGCCGCCGAGCACAACGAGGAGCTCGTGGTGGCCCAGGTGCGGCAGCTCATCGATCCGCGCACCGAGCTGGCGCTGCTCATCACCCAGGGGACGATCTTCCACGGCCACACCTTCTCCCTCTTCCTGCGCACGAAGGAGGAGCTGACCAGCGATCGCATCCTCGCCGCGTTCCGAGCCAACCCCGCGCTGGCGCTGCCCGAGGGCGACCAGCAGTTCGGCACCATCGATGCGGCCGGCAAGGACGAGGTGCTCATCGCCGAAGTGCGTCCCGATCCGGCCATACGAGGCGGATTCTGGGTCTGGGCCGTCTGCGATAATCTGCGCCGCAGCTCGGCGCTCAACGCCGTGCTCATCGCCGAAAAAGTGCTGTTCGGCGGTGGAGGAGTGAATTAAATGCAGGACTATTACGAGCCGAAGGTCGGAGACGTGGCGCCCGACTTCCGCCTTCCCTCGACGCGCGGCAAGGAGGTCTCGCTGAAGGACCACCGCGGCAGCGACGTGATCCTCTACTTCTACCCGAAGGACGACACCCCCGGCTGCACCGCCGAGGCCTGCTCGTTCCGCGACCACGAGAGCGATCTGTCGAAGGCCCATGCGGTGGTCTTCGGCGTGTCGACCGACTCGCTCGAGTCGCATGACAAGTTCCGCGACAAGTACCACCTCAACTTCCCGCTGCTCTCCGATCAGACTGCGGACGTGGCCAAGATGTACGGCGTCTGGAAGGAGAAGAATCTCTACGGCCGCCGCACCTGGGGCGTGGCCCGCACGACGTTCTGGATCGGTCCCGACGGCAAGGTGAAGAAGGTGTGGAAGAAGGTGGACACGGCAAAGCACGCCGAGGAAGTGCTGGCCGCGCTCGGGGAGAAGTGACGCCCCTCACCCGGCGCTTCGCGCCACCCTCTCCCCGCAAGCGGAGCGAGGGTTCTTCGCGCAGGGGCCTACGCCGGAACGCGCGCCGTGCGCAGTCGCCGGCACGCCTCCTCCAGCGCCCCGAAGTCCTTGGCGAAGCAGAAGCGCAGCAGCCGCTTGCCTCGCTCGGAGACGTAGAACGCCGATCCCGGCACCGAGGCCACCCGCGCGTTCTCGATCAGCCAGTCCGCGGCGCGGCGGTCATCGCCGAGCTCCGAGGGCACCTCGGCCAGCATGTAGTAGGCGCCCTGCGGCACGTACGGCGTGAAGCCGGCGACGCGCAGCGCGTCGGCCAGGAGGTCGCGCTTCTTTTCGTAGTCGATGGCGAGCTGCCGGTAGTAGTCGTCCCCGACCTCCAGCGCGCGGGCGATGCCCCACTGCAGCGGCGTCGGGGCGCAGACGTAGAACAGATCATTCACCAGGCCGATGGATGAGATCACCCGCGCGTCCGCGGCGACGTAGCCGATGCGCCAGCCGGTGACGGAGAACGTCTTGGAGAAGCCGCTGACGGTGATGGTCACGTCGCGGCACGACTGGAGCGAGGCCATCGACGTGTGCCGCCGCCCGTCGTACACGATGTACTCGTAGATCTCGTCCGTGAAGGCCCAGGCGCCGAACTCGCGACAGAGGGCGCCGATCCGCTCCAGCTCATCGGGAGTGAAGACCTTCCCGCACGGATTCGACGGGGTGCAGACGACGATCGCCTTCGTCTTCGACGTGAAGGCGCGGCGCAGGCGGTCGAAATCGATCGCCCAGTCGGGCGCGTCGAGCGGCACGAACTTCGGCTCGATGCCGAGGACCTTGAGCGTGTTCAGGTGGTAGCCGTAGTAGGGCTCGAAGAGGATGACTTCATCGCCGGCGTTGAGCGTGGCCAGGGCCGCGGCCGCGAAGCCGCCCGTCGAGCCGACGGTGACGACGAGCTCCTTCGCCGGATCGATCTCGTAGCCGTTGAAGTGCTCGATCTTGCGCGCGATCCGCTCGCGGAGGAGGTCGATGCCCTCGAACTTCGAGTAGGTCGCCTTCGACTGCGAGATCGCGTCGCACGCGCCCTCCACGAGCTCCGGGATCGTCGGCAGATCGCAGATGCCCTGGCCGAGGTTGATGCCGCCGACGCGCTCGCATTCGCGGGACATGCGCCGGATGTCGGACTGCACCAGGCCGGAGAGACGATCGCTGATCTGATTCATGGACGGTAGTGTAGCGTGGGGAAGACATCCGGATGGTTTGCCGGGCCCTTCCACCCGGGGAATTTGCGGCACCTCGCGTGCAGTCTGGACGCTCGCCGGTACCTCGAAAGGATTGCATCCGTGAAAGCCAGAGTCCTCCTCACCTTTCTCATCGCCGTTGCGGCGCTCC
>DATEOX010000181.1:0-2065 GCA_035273585.1 Thermoanaerobaculia bacterium | reverse complement strand
TGACGCCGAGGATCACGAGCGCCGGGCCGTTGCCGGTGAGGACGCCGAGGCGGACGCCGAGCGGCATCAGGAGCCAGGGAAAGACGAAGAACGGGGAGATCATCCACGCCGCGCGGCGGACGCCGAAGGCGATGGGGAGCGTGCGGCAGCCGCCGGCGCGGTCGCCCTCGATGTCCGAAAAGTCCTTTGTCGATGCGGCCCCGAGGAGGAAGAGCATGAAGATGGCGCCGATGTACCACGGCTCGGCGACCGTCGCCTTGGCCACCATCGTCCAGCCCGCGACCTTCAGCAGGCAGCCGCGCGGGATGGCGATGGTCAGGTTCGCCCCGATCGGATGCTTCTTCGTCCGGCCCAGGGCCGGCGCGGAGTAGACGAAGGTGAAGACCATGCCGGCGATGTAGATGAAGAAGCACTCGTGCTCCGGCAGCGGGGCGAAGAGCTTCTGCGTCCAGGTCACGAACGGATAGGTGACGACCAGCCACGTTGGAATGATGGCCAGGGCGTACATCACCCAGGTGAACTTCCACGCCTGGTGGATGCTGAGCTCGCCGGTGACGAGGGGCCGGCCGGGCTTGTTGATGCGGTCGATCTCCAGGTCGTAGATCTGGTTGAGGGCGTTCGACGCGGCGTTGAGGAACGACGCGCAAAGCGAGCCGAGCGCGACCGTGAGGATGACCGAGGCGGTGAGCGTCCGGGTGGGATCGGGGTTATGGGCCGAGCCCCAGGCGCAGACGGCCCCGGAGATGATTCCGAAAAGGGGGGGCAGGAGTGTAAAAGGACGGGCCAGTGTTACGTACGGGCGCACCGGGCGTAGTGTAGCGGACGCGCTCGCCCCGTAACGTGCGGGCCCTCTGCTACACTTCGGCGACCCGCCGCATGGCACGACGACCGATCTTCGATGAAGCAGCAGCAGCGGAAGATGACCTCCAGTCGTCGCCTCCGAGGAATATGAGCAACGATAGAGAGCGGAAAATCGCCCTGTTCATCGATTTCGAGAACATCGCGATCGGCGTCACGGACGCCAAATACAAGAAATTCGAGATCGAGCTCCTCCTCGAGCGCCTGCTCGAGAAGGGGAAGATCGTGGTCAAGCGCGCCTACTCCGACTGGGACAAGTTCCCGGACTACAAGCGCGAGCTGCACGAGGCGGCCATCGAGCTGATCGAGATCCCGGGGCGCAAGTACTCGGGGAAGAACTCGGCGGACATCCGGATGGTGGTCGACGCGATGGACATGGCCTGGTCGAAGGAGCACATCGACGTCTTCGTCGTGGCCTCCGGCGACTCGGACTTCTCGCCGCTCGTGTCGAAACTGAAGGAGAACGACAAGTTCGTCATCGGTGTCGGGGTGAAGAACTCGTCGAGCGACCTGCTCATCGACAACTGCGACGAGTTCATCTTCTACGAGGACTTGGTGCGCGGTACGCAGAAGGCGCCGCCGTCGGTGGCGTTCAAGGACAAGAAGCAGGCCGAGGTGTTCAAGCTGCTGATCGACTCGATCAAGGCGTTGATGCGCGAGAACAAGGAGATCCTCTGGGGCTCCATGGTCAAGCAGACGATGCAGCGCAAGAAGCCGACGTTCAACGAGGAGTACTACGGCTACAACACGTTCAGCGACCTGCTCGAGGACGCGCAGAACAACAACATCATCAAGATCAAGAAGGACATCAAGTCGGGGTCGTACGTGATCACGGGGTTTGCGCAGTCGGCGGCGTAGTCGAATGATGAAGGATGAATGATGAAGGATGAACCGCGGCGACACCCGGACGTTCATCATTCATCATTCATCCTTCATCATTCTTGAAACAGCGCGCGCGCTAGCGGCGTATAACGCTGCACGTGCCCCCTCCCCTCCAGATCGACGGCGTAACGAAGTCGTTCGCCGGCCGCCCCGCGCTGGCCGGCGTCTCGCTCGAGCTGCGCGACGGCGAGGTCCTCGGGCTGCTCGGGCCGAACGGCGCCGGCAAGTCGACCGCGCTGGCGGCGATCGCGGGCGCGGTGATGCCGTCGACGGGGCGGATCGTGATCGGCGGCGTCGACCTGGCGGCGGATCCGCTGGCGGCGAA
>DATEOX010000180.1:0-2631 GCA_035273585.1 Thermoanaerobaculia bacterium | reverse complement strand
CGCCCCTCATCCGCGCTTCGCGCACCTTCTCCCCGCCAGCGGGGAGAAGGAACTACGCGCGTCCCCTCGCCCCGCGTCAGCGGGGAGAGGGTGGCCGAAGGCCGGGTGAGGGGCGTTTACTCCGCTAACTGAAGGCCATTGCGCCTAGCGCTGCCTGATGGCCACCCACCCGGCGATCGGCGCGAGGAGCAGCCAGGTGCCGAGCGCGAGCAGCAGCGGCGTGCTGAGGCGGACGGTGGTGATCAGATTGCGCAGCTCGAAGCGGAGGTCCGACCCGAAGAACGAGAGGACCAGGGCGATGGCGACCATCAGCGTCATCGCCTGTCCGATCAGCAGCGATCGGCGCCCTCTCGCCTCGGCCTCCTGCCGCTCGCGCGCCCGGAGGCGCCACCACATCGTCCAGGCGGACGGCACCGGCGCTTCCATGATGGCGACCGCGCGGTCGTCGAGCAGCGCGCCGGCGACCGCGCGCAGCTCGCGGCAGGCCTCGCACGAGGCGACATGCGCCTCGAGCTCCGGCCCGACGAAGCCGCGCCCGAGGGCGTCGAGGAGCTCGTCTTCCCGATGGCAGTTCATCGCCGTACCCCCTGATTCAGGATCCCGGCCAGCTTCCGCCGCGCGCGGAGGAGCGTCGTCCGGATGCTCACCGCCCGCAGGCCCATGATGGAGGCAATCTCTTCATGCGAGGCGCCCTGCGCATAGGCCAGCCAGAGCATCTCCCGCTGCACAGGCTCGAGCTGCTGCATCGCCTTGCCCAGATCGGCGCGCGCCGCCACGGGACCGTCCGGCGCCCTCGTCTGCCCCAGGCCCGGCTCGGCGTCCATCAGCGATTGCTCCTCCAGCGGCACGTCCTTGTGATGCTTCGCCCGCCGCGCCGCGTCGCGCACGACGTTCGTGGCGATGCGGAAGAGCGAGTTGCGCCGGTGCGTCTCGCTCTCGTGACGCGCGCCGGCACGGTAGAAGCGGTAGTAGGCCTCCTGCAGGATGTCGTCCGCCTCCTGACGGTCGCCGGTGATGCGCGAGAGGTACGACCAGAGCGGCCGCGCCGTCCGTTCATAGAAGGCGCGGAACTCTTCCTCCCCCATCACGGGAAGGACGTTCTCCGTCGCCGCGGCGTTCATGAGCAGGGCCAGGTCCATCTCTCCGATCATTGCACGACATCCGGCGACTGCGACATCCCGAGGCGGCGGGAGAAGAAGAGGGAGACGAGGGCGGAGGCGATGAAGCCGATGCCGATGGAGAGCCCGATCGCGCCGAGAGCGAACAGTCCCTCGGCGGTCTCCTTCTCGAAGCGCATGCTGACCAGGAGCATCCCCAGCGCGCCGGCGGCGATGATCACGCCGATCTGGATCGACCAGATGACGCGCGTCGCCGGCCCGTTCGCCGCCGGCCGCTCCGCGTGCAGCGCGATCGGCGCCGACTCGAGGAACTTCGTCCCGGCCGGCGTCCGGATGTACTCCAGCAGCTCGGCGCTCGACCCGAACCGGTCCAGGATCTTGTTGTGCACCTCGTTCTGGACCTGCGAGAGCCGGCTCCAGCGCTTCTGCTCGATGATCGTGCGCACGAACCAGAACAGCGCGAAGGCGATGACGGCGAAGACCGCCGCGATACCGAGCGTTTCGGAGAGCTGCTCCAGCGGCCCTGCCCCCTGCCCCGGCACGCGGAACGCGGAGAGGTAGAAGCGCGGGTTGTGCCGCACCTCCGGATGCGCCGCGACGAAGCGCGCCAGCTCCGGATAGGCGGAGAGGTAGGCCTCGTTCGAGAGCAGGGTCGGATCGAGCTTGAGGATGGTGGCCAGCTCGGAGGGGCTCTCGCTGAGCAGGTTGGTGAACTGGTCGCGGATCTCCTGGCTGGTCAGCGGGGCCGGCGCCGGCGAAGTCGCCTCGGCGGTGGAGGTCGCGGTGGAGGTCGCCGTGGTCGTGGCGGTGTTCGTGGCCGTGCTCGTCGTCGTCTGCTGGGCGGCGAGGCTCGCGGCGACCATCAGGATGAGCATCAAACGGGCGGCAAAGGTCATGGGGGTCGAGTCTCCTTCGCCCCCTAATTACGCAACGTGCGGAGAGATGTGCACACGCGTCGGCGGTAAACGCCTGCGATACTCTCGCCGTCTCTAGCTTCTGATGAAAATCCGAGCTCTTTTGACCGTCATCCTTGTCACGCTTTCGCCGATCCTGCTGGCCGCGGCGACGCACGTCGTGAAGGTGAATCCCGACGGATCGTTCTCGCCGTCGGTGGTCTACATCGCCGGCGGCGACACCGTCGAGTGGACCCTGAGCGGGCCGGGCGACTCGATCATTCCGGTGAACTGGGATGGCGGGTCCGGCTTCTGCTCCGCCGTGAGGCCGTACTCCGCCGTCGATCCGAACGAATTCACCGGGCCGATGCCGAAGGCCGTGTCGGGCATCTTCACGCTCAGCCCTCTCGAGTCGGGATCGACCGTCGAGCCTTTGCGCAGCCTCTGCACATCCGGCCAGCGCCCGGTGGCCGTCGCCGGCAGCGAGATGCTCTGTCGCGGAGCCGCGCCGGTCGGCGCGACGATGGACTCCACGTGGCAGGATCCGAGTCTCACCGGAGTGTTCATCCGGCTGCTCTGGAAAGACATCCAGACCGCGCCCGGAACGGCCGACTCGAGCT
>DATEOX010000179.1:0-4207 GCA_035273585.1 Thermoanaerobaculia bacterium | reverse complement strand
CGCCCCTCATCCGCGCTTCGCGCACCTTCTCCCCGCCAGCGGGGAGAAGGAACTACGCGCGTCCCCTCGCCCCGCGTCAGCGGGGAGAGGGTGGCCGAAGGCCGGGTGAGGGGCGTTTACTCCGCTAACTGAAGGCCATTGTCTTTAGGCCGGCGACGTGACGGCGGGTGTCGCCTCGTACAGCACCTGGTAATCGAAGTCGGTCGTCCCGAGGCGGAGGCGGTCGCCGTGCTTGAGGACGGCGTGGAAGACCCGCGCGCCGTTGAGCCACGTGCCGTTGCGCGACTTCAGGTCCTCGATGATGTAGCCCTCCGGGCCGCGGAAGATCCGCGCGTGGCGGCCGGAGACGCCGAGGTCGTTCAGCTTGATGGCATTGTCGCGCTGGCGGCCGACGAGGTACTCCGCCTCCGTCAGCGGGATGACCGAGCCCTGCTCGGCGCCGTTCGCCACGGCCAGTTGCGCGACGGTCGGCTTCACCACGTCGCGATACGACAGCAGCCGCGCCTCGGAGGAGATGAGCAGGCTCGTGTCGTCCTCCGGCGGCGCGTCGCGCACCGTCGACTCGCCGCCGAAGTTGGCCGGCGCCTGGCGCACCGTGTCGTCGCCGTGCGCCGTGACGAGGCGCGTCGCGTTCGCGCCGTCCGTGTCATCATCCATGACGACGCGGGCCGTCGTCTCGACCGGCTCGATCAGCTTGTTCGCCAGGAGGCCATACACCACGCGGTAGACCTGCAGCGGCTCGTCTTCCGAGTCCTGGGTGAGCTCCTCCAGCGTCCGCCGGCCGTTGATCAGGAAGAGGATGCGCCACTCGTCGACCGTCAGTGTGATCTTGTCCTCGGCCGGCTTGGCCACGATGCGGAAGACCACCTGCTTGTCCGGCAGGAGGCGCGTGCACTGCTCCCACTCCTCGATCCGCCGCGCCCCTTCCATGACCAGGTTCGAGAGATCGACGGAGATGGTGACGGCGTGCGCGGGCAACTGGAGGTCGTCGTGGAAGGAGAAGCTGCCGCCGCTCCAGAGAAAGGCGTCGTAGAGGATCTCCGACACCTGCACCTTAAGGAAGTCGTGCAGCTCCGCGTCCGTCATGACGCCCTGCTGCACGGCGAGCTGCCCGAAGCGCCCGCCCTCCTCCCGCATCAGCGCGTCGATGCGATTGTGCTGTTCACGCGCGATCCGCTTTTTCCGCATCAGGATCGCGCTCAGGCGCAGCTCCTCCTGGTTCGAGGCGGCGAAGACCACCGACCCGGTGTCGAGGAACACCTGCGCCGTCCGCCCCTCGCACTCGATCGCCAGCCGTCCGCTCTTCCGCGTCGTCTGCAGAAAGGTGAGCACTTCCGGAAGCTTGAAGGAGGCGAGACTCCCGTCGAGGACGGCGGCCATGAGCGGGAGGATTCTACCCGCGATTACACGGTGGCCGTCACCGCCCACAGCCCCACGGCGGAGATCACGATCCACAGCAGCACGCCGAGGATGAGCGGCCGCGCGCCGACGGCGGCCAGCGACTTGCGCGAGAGGCCGGCGCCGATCAGGAAGAGCGTCACGGTGAGACCGATGCGGGCGATGCGCACCAGCACGTCCCACACCGCGGGGTTGGCCGGCACGTACGTCCGGATCACCGATGCGATCAGGAAGTAGAGGATGAACCACGGGATGGTGATGCGCGCCGTCTTGCGCTTGAAGAACACGGCAGTGGCGAGGGTGAGGGGCACGATCCACAAGGCGCGCGTCAGCTTCACCGTCGTCGCGATCTGCAGCGCCTCGGCGCCGTATTTCGCCGCCGCGCCGACCACCGAGCTCGTGTCGTGGATGGCGATCGCGGCCCACACGCCGAACTGCGGCTGGGTCAGGCCGACCGCGTGGCCGATCATCGGGAAGACGAACAGCGCGACGGAGTTGAGAATGAACACCGTCCCCAGCGAGACCGACATCTCCTCGTCGCTGGCCCCGATCACCGGCCCGACCGCGGCGATGGCGCTGCCGCCGCAGATCGCCGTGCCGGACGAGATCAGATGCGCCGTCGTCGGCGGCACGCGCAGCAAACGGCCGACGAGAAATCCGAGGAGCAGCGTGCCGGCGATCGTGGCCAGGGTGAAGAGGATGCCGGTGCGGCCGGCCTCCACGACTTTCTGCAGGTTCATGCCGAAGCCGAGGAGGATGACGGACGTCTGCAGCAGGACCTTCGTCGCCTTGCCGGTGCGGGCGGCGAAGGGGTTGCCCACCGTCAGCGCGAGCGCCAGGCCGAGGGCCAGCGCGATCGGCGGCGAGGCCCACGGCGTGAGGCAGAAGACGATGCAGGCGGCGAAGAGCGCCGTCGCCAGCTTCACTTCAGGTGCGTGCGGAAGAGATCGAGCATCCGCTTCCAGGCATCCGCCGCGGCCGTCGGGTTGTAGACCTCGGGGCGCGTGTCGTTGAAGAAGGCATGATCGGCGCCCGGATAGGTGACGACCTCCACGTCCTTCCCCATCTGCTCGAGCCGCTCGCCGAGCTCGCGCCCCTGCTCCGCCGGCACGCCCTTGTCGTTCTCGCCGTAGATGAGGATGAGCGGCGCGCGGAGGTTGCCGAAGTCGAGCGGCACTTTCTTGAAGCCGCCGTAGAAGCTGACCGCAGCGCCGACCTTCTCCTCCTTCGTGGCCACGTACTGCGCCAGCGCGCCGCCCATGCAGAAGCCGACCACGCCGTACTTGCGCGAGCTGCACTCGGAACGCTGCAGGATGTACTCGCCGGCGCCGGCGATCTCGCGCTCCGCGCGCTCCACGTCCAGCTCCATCAGCAGCTTCGCCGCCTGGTCGGGCGACTTCGTGGTCTGGCCGTGATAGAGGTCGGGGGCGATGGCGGTGAAGCCTTCCTTCGCGAACCGCTCGACCAGGTCCTCGATGTGCGGGACGATGCCCCACCACTCCTGAATGACCACGACGCCCGGCCCTTTGCCCGATGCCGCCGGGGCGAAGTAGCCCTGGCAGGTGTGGCCGTTGGAGGGAAACTCGACGCGCTGACCCATGGGAGCCTCCTTTAGCGAGCGCGGATTCTACCCCGCGCGGCGGCCCTCAAACGCTTCTTCCTTCCGTTCCGTAATGACTATGCAAGAATGCTTTGCGAGCGGGGAGAGACTGTCGGATGACCCTGACGAAGGAACAGCTTGCTCATCTCGCGCGGACCACGCGCTGCCCTCGCTGCGACCACAACAAGACGGTCGGCACGGGGCTCTGCCGCAGTTGCCGGAACAAGCTGCCGGCCAACATGCGCGCCGTCCTGGAGCGCATCCCGGAGCGGGAGCCGTTCACGGTGGGACAGGCCTTGCGCCAGGCGGCGAACTACTTCAACGTCCACTTCCAGTCGGTGCGGAACTTTGGAGGCGGGAAGAAGCGGTAGCGAGCGAGGCCAGCTCCCGGGCCTTCGCATCCTTCGGCTCCTGGAGGGCCAGCTCCTCGGCGCGGCGCGCCACGTCCGGCGCACTCGGTGCCCCCTTCAGCGTCTCCCCCCACACCGCCCCCAGCGAGGCCAGGCGATGCCGGCGCGATGCTGCCCGCCACGGGCGCGCGAAGTCGCGGCCGTAGATCGTGGAGAGGAGCGTGTGCGGGCGGCCGTCCGCCACGGAGCGGTAGGTGAGGCGCACGGTGGCCACCTTCTGCCGCGCCGTGAGGCCGTCCTTCAGCTCGATCGCGTACAGCGCCGTGACCGAGGTGTTCTTCAGGAGCGAGGCCTCGGCCTTCTGTGAGTCGCCGTCGCCGCCGATGAGGCGATGGCTGGCCACCGCCTTCGGCTCGAAGACGACCTCGATTTTGGCGTCCGCCGCCACGGGCGGCACGGAGGCGCCCGCCGGGACGGCAACGGAGGCGGTGTCGATGGTGTAGCGGAGGATGGCCCGCCGCTCTTCGGCCCCCACCGGCGCCGGCGAGGCTTCGGTCTCGAGGCTCACCTCGCGCCGCGTCTTCTGCGGCCCGGCGAAGTAGTTGACCAGCGCCTCGACGTTCACCGCCGCCGGCCGCTCGCCTTTCTCGATGGCGTTCTTGACCCGGCTGAAGGCGCCGCGGTCGACGGAGATGCCGAACACCTCGTCGCGCGCGTTGAAGTCGAGCTCGGCCGCCATGGCCGATTTCATCAGCGAGGGCGGGGCGGCGGCGGCAGCGCGCGTGGCCGCCATCTGCGGCGCAGCGGGAGGCGCGGGAGCCGGCGCTACCGCGTCCGCGGCGGCCATCCGGCCCTCGTT